>CAYNGE010000087.1:0-5994 GCA_964396865.1 uncultured Planctomycetales bacterium | reverse complement strand
ATGGTGGCCCTGGCGGTGGGGATTATTCCACACAATATGTTTATGCTTACAGGAAAACAATAAACACAAGGCAGTAATGACAGTTTAAAATCAGTGAAGGCGGTATCTGAAAAATCGGATTACCGCCTTTTCTGCTTATTAAATAAATGCCCGCCAATGAATCCAATCACGGGCTGGCACATAACAAACTATATTAGATGTCTGAAACCTCCCAATGACCGCCACCCCTGTTCGAGTAACCCCGTTGTCATACTAATTGGGCCTATACATGATACTCTCATAACTACTAATCTCAAATTCCTCAATTAACCCTCTAAAACGTCCTAATTGAAGGCGTTCCTCTTTTTGGTAAACAATGTCTAATAATCTTCGCAAATGGAAGAATTTTACAATTTCGGGGTTATTTTTATTACTTTTGAGGTAATTTTTGATAGGCTCGGGGAGTTCCAAAACCCGCATAATTTTGGCTATATACGACCAATCTCCTCCCGTGACCTTGGCAATCTCTCTGACCGTGCTTATTCCGTGCATTTCCTTCATGCGGGCATAATATTCAGCTTTGTCCAAAGGAAACCGCTCTAAACGCTTTAAATAGGTCTCGTGTTTCTCCCAGGCCTTCTGTTCTATGGTCTCAATATGTGCCAAATCTTCTGGACGGTAGCCAAAATGGAACTGTTGTTTAAAGCCTTTGGTTACAGTATAAAAGGGAACAGTAATCCAATAGGTGCGGGGCTGTTGGGAAGCGTATTTTTGGATGTAGCTTATATAAGCCAGGGTTTCTTCGGGGGTAAATTGAGGGATGGAGTCTTCTACAGATGAAAAATCCCCCATACGAACCAGTTTTGTGGTTAAAACTACACTCTGGTTCGCATGAGGGTAACAACTGGGGTGAGTGACGGGACTTGAACCCGCGACCTGAAGAGCCACATTCTTCCGCTCTGCCAACTGAGCTACACCCACCACAAAAGAGATAACGACACCATAAAAATCAACGTCCCTGGCAGGAATCGAACCTGCGACCCACAGCTTAGCTTCCAGCATTAAGTTGCCTTAACCGTCCCGCTTAAGTAACAGCGGGACTTGCTGGCCGGACTTTCTCTTAGGCATCTCAGCCCCGTCGTGTAAAGTCTCTACGCTCCCCGTTAGGGTAGCTCGGTATTGCCCTGATCACAGGGGTTTCACCGAATTAGCGACGTTCACTTCATAGGTTCTTATTCCCCATGAAGGCTCCTCTATTGAAGGCTGTTGCTCTAATCCAACTGAGCTACAGGGACTTAATAAAATATACCACGTCAAAGAAAATCAGTACAAATTTATATCAGATTTCCCTATAGCTGTCCAGCTTCTCTACTGACGGGACTGTCCGGTTTTGAAAACAGTGTTTCTATTTTTTCACGTATTTTGGGAGTCAAATAAATACTGCTCCCCCATACGGAAAACCAGACAATTTTATATTCATCACCCTCGGGGGCAAGGGTCAGGTCAAAGTTCATCTCGGCATTTTCAAATTTAACATCGAAAATATAGCGTTTGATCTGGTCCGCAGCGACATTTAAAGGAATAAAATTACTCTCCCCTTGTCTTTTATGAAACGGCATCAGTACGGTTTCTTCAGACCCGATCCTTCCCCACTGCTCCCGAATAGTCTGCATAAACGAATCAAATTGATCAAAAGTAACCGACTGGGAGATCCCCTTGGCTAAAAGACTATAAGCGCCCCGATCGTCTGACCTTTGCAGACGATCAAAAAAAGCCTGCGCTGTCCCGTCTGCCCCTGACGGAAGCTGATCTTTTAAAGTTGCACAGCCTGAAAAAACAAAAACTATCCCTGTTGCGATCATCAACAATTTTATTTTGTTCATAAATCTCCTAAGTTTAATGAGCATGTTCGAGTATTTGCGTAATACGGCTGATCTGGCTCTGGGCCAAGACTTCCTTAGCCAACTGCTCGCATTCTAGTATGGACAATCGCCGCAAGCTTTCATGCATACGCGGCAGATAACGCGCATCCATGCTAAAACACCTTACCCCCATTCCCAAAAGGACCATCAAATATTTGGGATCATTGGCCATGTCCCCGCAGATGGAAACTTCCCGGCGGTGTTTAAGGCCGGCATCCACGACTTTCTTTAATGCCCGCAGCACCGCCGGATGATGCGGTAAATACATCTGCGCTATGCGGTCGTTGGTACGGTCGACCGCCAGCATATACTGAATAAAATCATTGGTGCCGACGGATAAAAAATCCGCCTCATGGGCCACCTCATCGATAATTTCCACCACTGAGGGCAGTTCGACCATAACACCCAACGGAGGATTTTCGATTATTTCTTTGCGTTCGATCTTCAAATTCACAATGCAATCCTGGACAATTTTTTTGGCCTGAAAAAATTCATCCAAAGAAGAGATCATCGGAAAAAGAATACGGACACGTTTGCCTGCCCCCGCGCGCAGGATGGCCCGCAGCTGGGCCATAAAAACATCGACATGCTTGAGGGAAAAACGGATGGAACGCATGCCTAGAAAAGGATTTTCTTCCCTGCCGGAATCGTAATAAGAAAGGACCTTGTCCCCGCCGATATCCAATGTCCTGATGGTGCTCACTTTACCGGGCATGCTTTCGACCAAGCGTTTGTAGATCAAATACTGCTCTTCTTCCGACGGGAAATTACTGCGGATCATAAACGGGAATTCCGTGCGATACAAACCGATACCGTCGGCTTTAAATTCATTGGCCGCCTTCAAGTCTCCCAAAAGGTTGATATTGGCCATGAATTTAACTTCCGTGCCGTCACGGGTAACGGGGCGGCCCTGGATCATTTTTTTTAAGCTGCCGATGTTGCGGTTGAGTTCTTCCCGTTGAAAAACCTTGGCTTTGACCGAAGGATCAGGGTTAATGTGAATAAACCCCATAGAAGCGTCTAAAAGTACTTCCGTTGTTGGGCTCAAAGACAAAAGCCCCGCTTCATTAGTAGTTATCAAAGGAATATTTAAAGAACGGGCCAAAATGGACACATGGGATGTCGCCCCGCCGCTTAAGAGAATGATCCCTTTGACTTTCTGGGAAAAAAGTTTTAATGCATCCGAGGGGAAAAGTTCGCGGGCGATCACGATCTTGTCCTGATAATCGTGATGTGCCGCGGCAAGGCCGGTCAAATTTTCCAGAAGCCGGCGGCCTACGTCCTTGACATCATAAATTTTCTCACGCAAATAGGCGTCTTGGATCGTGCCGAATTTAGACACATACTCGCGCACCACCTGTACTATGGCTTGAGGCGGATTGACGCCCTCTTTGACCAAAGAAAAGATCGAATCCGTAAAACCTTTGTCCTTAAGCATCAGGATCTGGGCGTTAAAGATCAGCGCCGTCACGTCCAATAATGCCGTGTCGATCCTGGCCTGCAAATCTTCCAACTGCCGTTCGGTCTTTTCCATGGCTCGGTGAAGATCCTTTTCGCTGTATTGCTCACCACCGGTGATCTCAAACTGCTTCATGTCCGTCAGGGAATCATGGACTATCACCGTCGTACCATAAGCCACTCCCTCCGAGCCTGAACGCCCTATAATAAACTTTAAATCCACCGGCGCGGGTGCGGAGGGTTTCACTTTTTTTTCATTAAGCGTAATGAGAAGCCGCGCGGTTTCAATGGTCGCCGCCAATTGGGTAGTGATGGCACGGAAGACCTGAACGTCCTCGGGTGAGAAATAATCTTTCTTTTGGCTTTGGATGACCATGACACCGATCTCAATGCTGCCGCGTAAGATCGGGACCCCAAGGAACGATTCGTATTTCTCTTCACCGATTCCGGGAAAGAACCGGAAATGTGGGTTGTTCTTGGCCTGGCCTTCACAGATAGGATGTTTTTCTTTTAAGGCCATGCCGGTTAAGCCCTCCCCGATCTTCATTTTGACCTGATTAATGGAAGAAGGATTGAGGCCCTTGGTGGCTTTGAGCACAAGTTCTTGCTGATCGGCATAATAAAGGTAAATGGAACAGACTTCGCATTCCATATGGCGGGTGACCATGGCGGTGATCTTTTGCAGAAACTCTTCCATGCTGGGGGCGTCATGAAAAAGACCGGCAATCTCCCCTACATCGCAAATGAGCTTGGTATGGTCGCGTTTGATGAACATTTTGGTTATGAAGACCGTTAAAAAATCGGGGAGGAGGGATTTGAACCCTCGACCTCTTGCTCCCAAAGCAAGCGCGCTAGCCAACTGCGCTACTCCCCGTCAATGGGTCTTAAAAGTGGCTTAGTATAACATGCCTAATCATTGAAATCAAAAATAACAAGTGTATAATGGAAAAATTATGAAGTATAAAAAAATCCTTGTTGCGGCCTGCGGCCTGCTGTTGTTCCTGACGGCACTGACCTTTTATCTTAACCGCGTCATATTCCCCCGATTGATCAAAAAAATCGCTGTCCAAGAGATAGAAAAGGCCCTTAAACGCAAAGTGGAGATCAACACCATCCACTTTAACTGGGTCAGGGGCATTGTCATCGATAAGATCAAAGTTTATGAAAAAAACTCTCCGAAAGCCGTCTTCGCCCAAGCTGACCAGGTTTCCTTTGGATTTATCCTCATCCCCGGTTTCAAACATTATACGATCACCATCCCCTTTATCCATGTCCGTTCTCCCTTTGTGCATTTGGTCCGCACCGCTGAGGATGCCTGGAACTTCAGCGATATGCTTAACCCCGCCCCAGCCGTTGCGGAAAAACCGGAAAGTCCTTCTACTTTCAACGTCTCCTGGGGAGGCATTACCATCGCTGACGGGGAATGCCTGATGGAAGACATATCTTCCCCTCATCCATGGAGTGAGCTATTCGATAATATCAACCTGAGCCTCTCCCTTTCCTATAAAGGGATCAGCTATGATTTCACCGCGGACATTCCAAGAAAGAATGGTTTTGTGTCAGCCACTGTTGATTATCAACCTGCTACCAAGAATACCCATGCCCGGGTCCGTCTTAAAAATATCAACACTGCCTCCTATCTGTCTTTATTTAAGATCCCCGACGTACAATTAAACAGCGGGATCATTCAAAGGATCGATCTGGATATTGATTATAATCCGGACAGAACATCCGCTCAGGGGGATGTTTTCATGACCGACTTGGATATTGCCAGATATGATCAGTCATTTAAAGGTGACATCGAAATCCATGGTTTGGATGTTCAATACAAAAATGGGGACATCACGGGCCGCGGCCAGATGCTCTTAAGTAAAATACAGACCAAAGTCCCCGGACTTTCCGCCAGCGGCAACATGCAAACCAGGGTAAATGCTTTTGAGTTGACCCCCGACACAATGACATTCGACGGGTTCATTCACGCAGAAAACCTCGGCCTTAATTTGACAGACCGTCAGATCAGCGTCGAAAACCTGGGCTTAGATAACATTAAATTAAGAAAAGACAGGGACGGCGTTCAAACGGTCGGCAGCATTACAGCCAAAGGGCTCATAGTCCATTGGGCCGATCAATGGCTCAAAGGGGACATGACTTTAAAACCAATGACCATCCATATGAAAGATGAGGACCATATCCGGCTTGAAGGCGACTTCCTTGCTCAAAATTTTTCCACGAGCCTGTATGACAAGAATTTCAGGAGCCAGCGCATCCATCTGGAAAACCTGCAGATGGTCCTGACTGACCAAGAAGATCTTTCCTTGGCTACAGAGATGTCGCTGGATAACATGAGCCTGGCCATAGGGCATACCCTTGCGGCATCCGGGACGATCAAAGCGGACAAATTATTGTTAAACTTAACTGATGACTTTCTTGAAATATCGACCACCGCAACCGCCTCCGATGGACACCTCGTGCTGGATGGCCGCAAAACCATAGATGCCGACCCGCGGCTGGAGTTGACACTGCGCGTGCCCCTAAGCGCCCCGGCACAAATGACCTACAAAGGCTCCATTACTTTCTCGGATGCCAGTATCCGGGGATTCCCTCTGATCGAATCCATTGATAATGTCGGATTGGA
>CAYNGE010000086.1:0-5999 GCA_964396865.1 uncultured Planctomycetales bacterium | reverse complement strand
ATACCATGACATCAGTTCATTAAAAGTAACCCTGGATCCGCAAAGATTAAATTGATTTGTCCTATTGATAAGCTCCATCACACGCTTAAGATCCGATTTTTTTGCGTTCTTCACCTTTACCCTGATGCCAAGACTGGCAAAAGAGTCCGTCAAATCATGCTTATCCATGGCCGCATGATCAATGACCTTCTTCCTTATTTTTTCTTCTTTATAAAAAATGGTGCGATCCCTACCGGACTCATCCCCTAATAACAAAGACCATAACTCGAGATGCCGCCAAGTCCTGTCATTACCGGAATCTAAAATACATATTTCAGGATAAATACTTTTTACCACTTCACGTTCTATTGCAAGATCATCCAAAAAAACAAAATCTTTATTTTTTATATTCACTTCATATTGGATTTTGTTTATGTTATCCGCTTTAGGATCCCAATTAATTTGTAATGCCACGAAATCAGACTTTGACAAAACATTATTCTCCCAAGAAATGCTTTCTTCATTATTCTTGGAACACGCTGTAAGCAAAATGCCTTTTTCTTTTAAATTACGTAAAATGATCTGCCTATCTCTAAAAGGGGCCACTTGGCCCTCACCTGATATTCCGTTCCAAAAAGTATTATCTAAATCACATACGAGTACTTTCTTTTTGATCAGGTTTACATAAACAAATATTATATCGCGATATAGTTGCGATAAAACCTTCCCAAAAAAAGCCGTATGGAGTATTTTTCCTTTTATCGATTTGTAATAAATATATTGTGTTAACTTTAGGCCATACTTTTTCAAAAACGAGTTTTCATCAATGATGAATACGTGATCAAATGTATCATTATTTTTTTTATCAACATAGGCATCAATCCATCTATTAATTATTGTTTTAACCTTAGTTCTTCGGGAAAATGTTACAGCAGCGCTACACATTGCAATAAAGGGATTATTTTTCTCTAATCTATGGATCCCGCAACAATTGTGAACAAAAATCAGACAATCAAAATTCTCTACCAGCATATCTATGACCAAAGACGCCTCTTCAATAATATCACGGGTTATTTTCTCAAAACTTTTCTTATCGATAAAGATATTACGGACATCCAAAATGAAATCATATTTTCTTAAGAATTCATACGTAAAGGGGCTGAAATATACGATATCGAAATTTGTATCGCGCAAACCTAGCAGTATTTTCTTAATTTCTTCCAGATTACGAGAACTTATCACAGTATATGATATTGATATGTTATCAATATAAGATTCCGGCACTAAAAAATCTATAACATCGTCATACAGGCAATCGCCTATAAAAAGGACCTTGACATTGGTTTTTCTGCTGTCAATAGCAACTTTACTGATCTCATCTATGATTCTTTCAAAACACGATATTTGTTTTAAAGGGAATTTGTTATTTAGGAATCTCATGTAGGCATTTTTATCATTTTTTAAGACTTTTTGAGCTTGCTCTAGATTTTCTTCCGGCAACATGCTCAAGTCGTTGAGCTGATGATATCTCTGTCCTATATATATATCTCTATAATTTTTTTTGCCGGACGCAAGATATTCACTTAAGTAGAGTAATAATGGATATATATCTCCTTCTAAAACTTCTTCTATAAGGATTGATAATCGTTTTTTATTCTTTTCTATCTTCCCCTGCCATTTCTTAGTCTTAGAGATATTTAATAATAATCTTTTCCCTAGATAACGCTTATGGACTAATAAAATTTTCGCGATCTTTTTTAAAATGGCATGGTTCTCCGTCACCAGCTGGGAGATCTCACATTTTTTCCCACTAGAATTATTGGCTTTTATATACTTTCTTTCCAATGGCAATGGATTATCCTTTCCAAGAAGCAGAGATTAAATGATTGAATTCTTCGATCTTGCTTGCTATAGCATCACGCCGTGTTTGTAAAATGTTTTGATCTTTAGTAAAATGGTCCATGGATTGGGCAATAGATGGGTCGACCGTCAACAGGCGTATACACTCATTAAAAAACTTGCTATATTTTTTATCCCACCCTTTTTCTTTCATTAATTTTAGGTCCGCGAAAAGCAGTTGGATATACTCATAATCTTCCATTCCATCGCGAAAGATTTCAGCACGCAAAGACGGCAGGGGGCCATAGGTACCGGGATAAAATAAAAGACCGTTGGCATTTTGTTCCCATTTGGTATTTTTAGCATTTTTAAAGGGGTCCTCATCTTGCAACCAATTGACGCACCAGTATAAAAGGCCTTTAATATCATATTTCCAGCACAGCCACGGCAAAATACGGTAATCAAGGGAGTCAAAATCCATGGCTAAATTCGGTGTGCCGTTATCCGAAGGGCCGGAAACATACATCCACATTTCCATACCCATCTTTTGTAAACGTCGCATCTTGGCTTCATCAAAATTGTCAATATTAAAACACCAAATGTCAATATCCCGGCCCCAATTAGGCAAATCGTCCGGATCCCAAAGGCCGTGATAACAAACCATATTTTTAAGTCCCGGATAAGCTCGGTGGATCATGGAAGCAATTTTGGCCACCTGGGGATTCCCTATATCCCCTTCATCCCAAGTATAAATATAAGCATATTGCAGCATTTGATTAAGCTTCAGATCTTCTCCATATCCCTGATAAATAGGAGCAAGTTCTTCTACTCCTTTGTCCGTCTTGGGCCAATTGTTGTCGAAGGTCCCTCCTTTTTTACCAATAGCAAAATTATTAAGTCCTTGGGCCAGGTAACGGTCTATCCTCCCTAAGTCTTCCTGGGAACCGGGGTCAATATTAAGAATGGGATCCATCCGGTATTGAAGCATCATCATAATATATCTTTCATTAAGATTATTAATGCGGGCTTTATAAGCCATATCTAATTCGTTGTCTCCCTGCGGATAAGATCTTTTAGTCAAATATCCATAAAAATCAAAAGCGGTTTTTAAATGATCTTGTTGGGGCAAATCAAAATTATAAACTTTGAGTGCCACGGGGATGCTCCAGGAGTTGTTATTATCAGCATAGACTTTGATTGTTGTTTTATAGCTACCCGCCGGGGTGTCGGGAGGGACATATACCGTAACCCAAAATGGTTGGGTCGTGCCGGCAGGTACATTTGTTTTTTGGGTCTCAAGCAAAGGATCGGGCCAATGACCAACATACTTAACAGGATAGTACGGTTTGATAGTAGGCACAAAACCCACCACCCTCCAGGAAATATTAGATCGATCAATTTTTGTACCATCGTTCATATTGGTAAGATCCGCGACATTTAAAGTTGCATTTTCAACAGGCCGATCTCCTGTTTGCAGGACAATTTGAAAAGACTCATGTTCATTACGTGCGGCTGATATAGAAGCGGACGAAGAAAATTGCGGTTTTAAAAGTGTACGTCCATCCTGAAAAACTCTATCTAAGCTCGAGGCCACAAAAACTTTTACCCCTGCGTGGTTAATAAAAGGAAGGTATCTTTGATCTGCCCGGACAAAATAAAATGAGTAGAATTTATGGACAACTTTTTTAAAAATAGGCC
Source organism: uncultured Planctomycetales bacterium (assembly GCA_964396865.1). GTDB lineage: Bacteria > Omnitrophota > Gorgyraeia > Zapsychrales > Fredricksoniimonadaceae > JABDGZ01. The sequence continues at coordinate 2,483 of CAYNGE010000086.1, read as the reverse complement.
CACCCTGCTTACCCCATAAAACTCCGGCTAATAGAGCTAAAACAATATAAAGAAATATGTTTCGGGGCATGGCCTTATCCTTTTGATGGTTTATGCCAAATTTTAAAATTTAAGATGGATGCTGCCCGGCCCAATCCATAAACCGTAAAAAGCAGCAATAGAATAAAAAAATCGATCCATTGAGAATGTTGTAACAAAGTCTTTATCGTCATTAAAGTCGGAATAACTAATAATCCTGAAATTGAGATTAAAAATAAAATATTTTGACCATTAATGCCCCACAGACCTATTCCTCCTAAAATTCCCAAGACAAAAATCAAAGAGATGGTCCCAAAAATAATGGCATTGTTTAACTCAATACGGGGAAACCTACGGAAAGAATTTTGTAAAACTCCTTCTCCCCTCCATTTTTCTTTAAGGAAGAACTGTTTTAAGGTCTTGGGATTACCAAGATGCTCCACAGCAACTTTAGGATGGGAATATACGATCCGACCTGTTTTTATAATACGTTGACAAATGTCCACGTCTTCAGAGGTAATTAAATATTCATCAAAGCCGTGAATTTCTTCAAAGATTCTTTTGCTGATGATCAAATCGCCGCTGGGGACCCAATCTATGGGGCCTGCTGTCTCTCTGCGTGCACCGGCCACTATGTCCCAAACCCTTTCAATGAGGGTTGTGTGCACAGGCAGGGCATACCAGCACCCTACAGCGCCCACATGGTCCGGTTCTAATAAAGCACGGGCCTGGCGTAACCAGCCGGCCGGGGCCATACAGTCCGCGTCAATAAAAGCATATATTTCACCTTGGGCGCGTTGTGCGCCCCAATTTCTTAGCGCAGAAACATTGCCGTCGGTCTTAATAAGAAGCCTGACAGGATAGCTCTTAACGATCTCCATGGTTTTATCCAAAGAGCCGTTATCCAAAACGATAATTTCAAATCTATCTTTAGGATAATCTTGGGCCAGCAGGGACTCAAGGCATGGGCCTATATATTTTTGGGCGTTACGGGCAGGAACAATGATGGAAATAAAAGGCTGTTGGGTCATTGCAACACCCTTTCATAGATCTGTTTATACCCGTTAAACATGGTTTGATTGTTAAAAGAAGCCGTCACATGACTGTGGGCTTCTTGGACCAACCGCTGGCGGAAAAGGGGATCTTCAATTAATCGGACTAAGGCTTGGGCCAAAGCACGAGTGTCTTTCGGCGTGATTAAAAGACCGTTTTGACCGGAGGCAATGACTTGGCCCACGGCCCCCACACTGGTTGCAATAACAGCCACCTTGCAGGCCATGGCCTCCAAAATGGACATGGGCAGGCCTTCCTTATAAGAAGCATTCACGAGAATATCGCAAATCGCATAAATATCAGGCATGTCATTTCTGGTGCCTGTCAGAATGACATGGTCGGACAAATCTAAATTTTTGATCTGTTCTTCCAATTTACTTTTTAAAGGGCCGTCTCCGATGACCAGCAATTTGACATTGGGACATTTTTTTATGACTTGGGCCATGGCCGTCAAAAGCACCTCGTGGCCCTTTTCCGGGGCCAGACGGCCGACAATAGCGATCACGGTGTCATGGGCATCCCGCTTTAATTGGGAATTACAGGGGCCTCTGGAGAACCTGTTGATGTCTATGCCGTTTAAAATAACGGCCAAACGGTCCGCCGGCAGGTGTCGAAGCAATAAGTCCTGGTAATTAGCATTGGACACGCAAATGATTTTATCGGCGAATCTTATCATAAACGCATCGATATTTTCATACCAACGCAGTTTGATGTCCGTCCCGATCCAACCGTGGACGGTGACCACCCATTTTTTACGGCTGTGGCGGGCCGCCCATGCCCCGATAAGGTTCGCTTTATAATTGTGGGTATGAATGATGTCGATATTGTTATTCAGGACAAAATCCTTCACCTGTTTAACGGTGTTTAAATCAATGCGGCCTTTGGATTCAAATACCGCCGTGTTGATGTTGCGTTTTCGGGCTTCCTGGATGATTTCCAGATGGGGGTTATGGTGATTATTCAAGGCCCCTACGATGTGAACGACCCCGTTGCCGCAGCCGGCCAAGCTCAACATCATCTGCTCTGCCCCAAAAGGGCCGCCGCTGCTGACCAGATGCAAAACTTTGATTTGAAAAAGTTTCATGTATTGCTTGATCATGGCGTACATGGAGAATTTCTTTTGGGCCAAAGCGAGTCCCAAGCTTCCCATGGTTTGGCGTTTTGTTTTGTCCTCCAGTAACGCCGCCAGCGCGCGGGAGAGTTGTTCCGTATTCTCTTTGTCGACTAAAAGGCCGTTTTTTCCATGCTCAATAAGTTCGCTGTTGCCGCCGACATGGGTGGCGATGACCGGCAAGCCGCAAGCCATGTATTCCAAAACCGCATTTGACATCCCCTCGCTTAAAGACGGTAAAACGCCGATGTCCGCCAACCTCAGCAGTTTTGAAACATCATGGCGCTCTCCCAAAAACAAG
>CAYNGE010000085.1:0-6179 GCA_964396865.1 uncultured Planctomycetales bacterium | reverse complement strand
TCCAGTTTCATATATGGCGGCCCTTGAACCATAAGTTATAGCTCATCGGCCAGATATAAGATCCGCGCGCACACATCGCAGGTGATGATCTGTTCGTACTTTTTAAGTTCATTTAAGACCTGCTCAGTCAAATGCATGAAACAACCGCCGCAGGCATGGTCAACGACCCTAACAATGCCCAAACCGTCCTTATTCTTCAGGATGCGTTCATACCGGCTTAAATAATCGGGCCTGACTTCCGGTGCTATACGGGCGCGCTGGGACTCTTTGACTTTTAGCTGATCACTGATCACAGCCACGTCATCTTCCATTTGCTTTTTTTTAGCGTTGAATTCTTTTTCGTATTGGGCCACGATGGATTTTTCAGTCTCCAGCGCGCGATGCGCGGCTTCGACCTCATCAAAGCCCAAAAGGATCTTTTCTTCGACTAAAGATTTATCGGCCTTCAAATTCTCGATCTCTAAAAGCCTGGCCTGGTATTCTTTGTTGGTCTTAATGAGGCTCAAAGAGGCATCGGTCTTGGCGATGGTTTCCTCTTTGACCTTAAGGTCCAATTCCAATGTTTTTTGCGCCAGCTGGATCGCTTTTAATTTATCTTCGAGGGCCTTAAGATTGACCTTTTTGGATTCAAATTCGTTTTTAAGATCCCCCACTTGGGCGGGTTTCTCGCGCAACTCGCGTTTAAAACGGAAAATTTCCTCGTCCATGACCTGAAGCTCGACGAGTTTCTTAATTTGGTCTTTCAGATTTTGACCAGCGACCGTCATTGCGCCCTTTTTGCTCTTATTATATATGGTGGACTCAGCAGGAATTGAACCTGCGACCTTCGCCATGTGAGGGCGACGCTCTAACCAACTGAGCCATGAGTCCTCAAATTAAATGGGCCCACCTGGACTCGAACCAGGGACCAAGAGATTATGAGTCTCCTGCTCTAACCGACTGAGCTATGGGCCCGTCGCTTTCCAGGCCAACCGTTAGATCTTCGCAGATGGCCGGGATCTTCCATGGTCGAATGAGCCTCAAAGAAGTCCAATATTAGCATAATTTATATTTTATGGGTAGAAAAATTTCCGTGAACACCCGGGAGGATGGGGCCAGTATTGTGTATTAGGCAAGAATACTTATAGAATATATGATTACAAACACCGCAAATCCTATTAACAATAAGCCCATCCACCTGGTATTGCGTATTTCCAGGGGCATGGATATGGGCTCCATTCGCCAATTGATCATGGCATAAAATTTTATCTGAAATTCAATGACCCTGGAAGGCTTAAAGAATAGGAACGCTCCGATAACAGTCCCAGCCAATGCAATTATTAACTGTGCAAATAAGATCATTTCACAAGAGGTCCTGTTATTTTACAGAAAGATGGACCGCCGCATAACGGCAATAATTCTTTTTGTCGATCATCCTGACAGGACAATTCTGACAGTCGGGTTTCGATCGACAGACCCAGTGCCCGTGATAGACGATCAGGGCATGATATTCATTATATAAGTATACATCCTGGGGAAGATTTTTCATAAAAAAATCCCTAATTTCATCGTAAGTTTGCATGCCCTTCAAAAGTCCGTATCTATCTAAAAACCTTTTGGTGTACGCATCTGAAACGAACGACGGCTTTGCTCCCGCATAAAGTAAAATACAATCCGCGGTTTCTTTCCCTATCCCCTTGATCTTTAATAACTCTCCCCGTAAATCTTCCATATTTACGCTAAAAAGTTTATTTAATGACCCTGAGTATTCCTTCATTAAAAAAAGACTGAATGCTTTTAATTTTTTGGCTTTTTGATTGTAATACCTTGAACTTTTTATTCTTTGGGCCACCTCTTCGTGGTTTGCTGCGGCCAAAGCCCCGCAAGAAAGCAATCCCGCTTCCTTTAAATGGTCTACCGCTTTTTTAGCATTTTCCCAAGATACATTTTGGGTCAACACGGCTCCCACTATAACTTCAAACCTTGTCTTTGCCGGCCACCATTTTCTTGGGCCATAAGATCGAAGGAATCTTTGAAATAGTCTTATGAGCAAGCGGCTTTCATGGGCATTGCTATTTTTAAACATAGCCTTAAGCGGCGCACAATTAAAAAGCCCCCACTGTCCCGATCCCCCGCCTCTGGCGGAGCAAGGATCGGGACCAAGCGTAGAGGCTATTTAAAAAACTGCAACGCGCTTTGGATCAGCGGCTGCTATCTTTGCGCTTTGAAAAACAGTCCTTGCAATAAACCGGACGGTCTTCTCTTGGTTTAAATGGAACTTCACATTCTTTTTTACAATCCGCACAAACAGCTTTGTGCATTTCCCGTGGGGGCCTATCATACCCACCCTTGCCCTGTCCGTCTTGAAAACCCATGTGCTTAACTCCTTCCGTTTTTGTTAACTTCAAACTGTCCTTGATCCAATGCTTTCTTAAGCATATCAATAAATTCGGGATTAACAGCGTACCCTAATTCTCTCGCTTTATTTAAATCTGTCCAGGCTTTATTATATTCTTTTAACTGATAATAAACAATGGCCCGATTATTATAAGCCTGCGCAAGTTTGGGATCTATTTGGATGGCCATGGTCAAATCAAACCTGGCGTCAAAAAAATTACCCTGTTGGATATAAACACCGGCGCGGTTACTATAGGCCTGTGCGAAATTGGGATTGAGTGTAATGGCTTTGGTAAAGTCTAAGATGGCGTTGGAAAGATCGCCTTCTCTATCATAGCCAATGCCGCGGTTGTAGTAAGCCTGCGTCAGAGAAGGGTTTATTTCAATAGCTTGTTTTAAGTCCGCCATAGCTTCGGCCCAATGGCCCTGTTTCTCCCGGGTAAGTGCGCGGTTGTGATAGGCATCCGCGAATTGGGGATTTATTTTAATGGCTTTGGTAAAATCGGATATGGCGCCGGTAAAGTTGCCTTGTTTATCATATGTAAGGCCGCGGTTGTAATACGCGGCCGCATCTTCCGGTTTTAATTCAATGATCTTATTAAAATCAGCAATGGCGCCTGTAAAATTGCCTTCTTGCGCATAGGCGCTGCCACGGCCCTGATAAGCCTCTGCATCATTGGGATTTAATTTGATCGCTTGCGTAAAATCAGAAATAGCTTCAACGTATTTGCCCTGTTGGGACCAAGCCAAACCACGGTCGTAATAGGCATCCGCAAGGTTAGAACCCATTTCAATGGCTTTGCTTAAGTCCTCTATGGTTGGCGCGGAATTGCTGTAAATGGGCCCGTGATTATAGTACTCTTGCGCGGTTTGAGCATAAACGCAAGGAACGCTAAAAATGAATACGCCTGTTAAAATTAATCTAAAACCGTTGTCCTTCATCGGCGGGGCATCTTAGATTTTGGGTCCTGAAGGCTTACTTACACCTGAACCTGCGGCACTATGTTTATTTTTTTTATGCTTCTGATGGATTTGATCTAGAAAATTAAGCCACTGATTCATTTGGTCCGGAGTTAAGATCTTGCTTAATTTTTGATTCTCTTCGGCAATGATCGGTGTGATTTTCTGGGCTTGGGCCCGGGTCAGCTTTAATTGGGATTGGATATTCGTGACAATGCTTTCGGTATCAACGGCCGTCGGCTTTGCCGGTGTTGGCGTTGGTGTCTGTGCCCACGCAGGCATTGTTAAGATAAAGCAGACTAATCCGGCGCTGCATATTATTTTTCCCTGCATATCACCCCCTATTTTATTGCCGCCGGAGCGTATACGATCAATTCCCCTCTAAATCTCAATAAGGCATCGCGCCAATAATGGATCACTTCTGTCCTGGAATTGATGATGGCATCGGCACCCTTGCTGCGGGCAATAGTTCTGGCTTGATTGGCCAACATTTCAGGATTGACCCCATTGCTGGCAAACCCTTCAATGGAAACATCCCCGATCACATAATAGGGATTAGCGGCCGGTGGAGGCTGCACCTGGGAATAAACATTCACAATATAATACCGATCTTTCGGCGGAAACTTCTGGTATGTATAATTGACATACCGGGTGCTTGTAGCGCACCCCGCTAAGATCAGCGCTCCTAAGCCCAACAACAATATTCTCTTTTTCATAAGTATGCCCTTATTTTCCATACATGGTCTTGAGTTGAGAAACTTTGGGAAATTCAGGATAAAACTCGCCTTGCGGCCCCACAAATCCCTTCCCTGACGGCCTAAGAACAACCGCCGTGTACCCTCCCTTGTCATTGGGGACATTAACGGTGATCGTATCTTCCGCAGATGCAGGAGCTGCCACGGCAGGCCCGGAAACCATGACAGGCTGGGAAACTTGGGCCGGCGGCGTCACCGCTTGATAACCATAAGCGGTATAAAGATAGTACACTCCGTTATTAACATAATAAGTTGTCCCGTTGATAACAACCGGTTGGTAACTTGCTTGGGGAGCGGCAACCACATACCCCGGATAATAATAAGGATCGGCATAATAAGGATAACCGTAATAGGGTCCGCCATAATAATACCCACCCGGCCATACTCCCAAATTAACACCAACATAGGTGCGCCCATGCCATGCATAGGATGGTGTCGGCTTGACGATCAATAAGCTCAAAAATAAAAAAACAAACATTATTTTCACTAAACTGCGCATAAATCCCTCCTTCTTACGACCATTACTACAGTTAAATTTTAGTCCTATTTAAATAAAGGGTCAAATTATTTTTGGCCGCCCCTGCCTTTTTCATTAATTTAGACAACAAAAACTATCAAAAAGTTCCATTAATTATTTGGCGGATGACCAGCTTCCACCCAGGTATTCGATAAGCAATACGCAGGCGTTCAACCGTTCACCAAGAATGGTAACGGCGGCTTTCTCATCAGTCAGCGCGATCGCCTGAGTGGTAATAACATCCAGGGCGCTTACTGTTCCTGCTTTATACTGATTGGTCTCAAGCTCTACCGCTTTCTGCGCGTCCTTGACCGCCTGATCCTGTACTTTATATTCCTGTTCCAAAATACGCAGCGCGGCTAAATTATCTTCCACTTGTTGAAATGCGGTCAATACCGTCTGACGGTAAGACGCCACATCCGCGTCATACACGGCCTTGGCTTGGGCTGTCTGCGCCTGTCTTAACCCCGCGTCAAATATGGTCTCGGCCAAAACCGGACCAAGGGACCACAACGGATTGGGCGATGAAAATAAATTGGCCAAATTTGAACTTTCAAAACTGCCTGAAGCTCCAAGTGTAAGGGTCGGAAAATACGCGGATTCGGCGACCCCAATAAGGGCATTGGCCGACGCGACTGTCCTTTCCGCGGCGGCAATATCCGGCCTGCGTTCAAGGATTTCAGATGGTAAACCGGCAGGTACGATGGGCACCGTGCTCGTCAGCGTCAAAGCCGGAATAGAAAAGACCGACGCGGGTTTGCCGATCAGGACCGCGATCGCGTTCTCTAATTGGGAACGCTGTACGCCAATATCGATCGACTGGGCCTCAGTTGCCTCAAGCTGGGTTTTCGCTTGAATAATATCTGATCGGGCCGCCACGCCGTTGGCATAACGGTTTTTCGTCAAATCAAGGAACTTTTGATAGATGACATCCGTATCATCAAGAAGTTTTTGCTGCGCATCCAATGAGCCCAGCTGAAAATAATCCTGGGCCAATTGGGCTTGGGCGCTCAACCGGGCGCCTTCGAGATCAGCCTTACTCGCTTGAGCGGCGGCACGATAGGATTCAATCGTTCGACGGATCTTCCCCCAGAGGTCTATTTCCCAATTGACATTGGCACTTAACAAATTATCGGAGATTGTATGCTTTGAATTGGAAGAAGACCCATTACTATTACCGGATGAACCATGTGATCGTGTATACGAAGCCGTTGTCCCCAGCGTCGGGAAAAAACTTGACCTGGACGCTTGCACCAACGCGTAACTTTGCGCATACTGCGCTTGCGCTTGCGCTATATTCTGATTTGAAATGTTGACCTGTTCTTCCAATGCATCTAATCGAGGGTCATTAAAAATTTTCCACCACGCGCCGCGGACCATACTATCTTGGGGCTGTGCTTTTTTCCAATTTCCCGTTTCTTTATAAGCCGCCGGTATCTGCGTTGTCGGTTTTACATAGTTGGGGCCAACCATGCAGCCGCTTAAGAGCACAAGAAAAATACATATGATAGTCTTTAAGCCGAACATGGGATCCCCTTCTTTTGAGAAATCTTGCGTACTGATTCCCACCA
>CAYNGE010000084.1:5744-6199 GCA_964396865.1 uncultured Planctomycetales bacterium | reverse complement strand
GTTGTTTTCCCGGAACCAGTCGGGCCGGTCACTAAAATAACACCTTGGGGCTTGCTGATCCCTTCTTTAAATATAGACAACTCATCAGGCTGAAATCCCAGAGAGTCTAGATCAAACCGGGTTACGCGGGTGTCTAAAATACGGATAACGATCTTTTCACCGTAAAATGTCGGGATAAGTGAAATCCTCATATCAACCTTTTTGCCTTCGATCAAAGCCTTGATCCGGCCTTCCTGGACGCCCCTTTGCTCAGTAATATTCATTCTTGAAAGGATCTTGATACGGGCCGCGATACGCTTTTGCAAATCCTTGGGGATCTCAATGATGTCCTTCAAATAACCATCAATACGGTAGCGGATCCGAACATTCTTCTCTTGAGGTTCAATATGAACGTCGCTGGCCCTGGCTTCAATGGCATCATGAATGACCTTATTGACTAACTTAATAAGAGAAGC
>CAYNGE010000084.1:0-5734 GCA_964396865.1 uncultured Planctomycetales bacterium | reverse complement strand
AGCGGAATCATTTTGCGACTGCGCAAAATCAACTACTTCCTCATGTGTTTGTTCGGGCGCGGGCTTCGAGAGCTGATCGCTCATGGCATTTTTTAAGATCGTATGTACATTGTCTGCCGGCCGGTAATATTTATTCACGTATTCCAAGATCTGGCTTTTTTTACATAAAAGCGGATTGATGACCTGACCCGTCATAAATTGCAGCTCTTCTCTGGCTATAAGATCAGATGGATCGCTCATGGCTATAACAAAAACATCTTTTTCCTTCATAACGGGGAAAACGCCATAATGCAAAACTTGTTTCAAAGACATAAACTGGATTATTTGCGCGTCAATAATAACATCATCTAAATTGACCTTCCCATGAGGAAACACTTCCCCGGCTACCGTGAAGTAATCTTCTTCTGTCAGGTATCCCATATTAATGATCAGATCCTGGACCGGCTCCTGTGTGCTCTGGCTCTTGGTCTGCGCAGCAGAAACTTGATCGGGTGTTATCAAATTCCTTTTTAGTAAAGCAGCAATAATGGCTGACATATTAAATTCCCCCCTAAGATCAAAATCCTTAATGCTTGCCTAAGGTTATATTATAAATAGATACATTAAGGGAAGATGAAAACAAGATTAATTTTAAAAGGATAGTTGCTGCAGAAAATAAGGGATGCCGCTTGTTACGCGCCTGCGCTGTCAACCTTATCAATGCTCAATTTTATCCAGCAGATCATTTACTTCAAACGGTTTTTTTATAACATCATCGACCAACTGGGCCACGCTTTTTTCGCCAAGTAATTTTTCAATGAACGGCCTTCCGGTCATAATAAAAACCTTGGCATTTAAATTCTTGCTCCTTATTTTTTTAAGCAAATCGATCCCGGTCAAATGCGTCATTTGGCTGTCTAATAGCACGACATCAAACCCGTGCTTTTCAATTAAAGATTCACCGGCAGAAATGCTGGATGTATTTTCGACTATATATCCCTCATCCCTGAGAAATTTCGCGATCTCTTCGCATAGTTCGACATCATCATCCATGATCAATATTTGTTTAGCGGTCATTTAATCAACCACATCAAATGGTGCGCCTGGTTGGATTCCGACCTTCGGCCTAGAACCAGTCGGCCTCCGCTTCGCTCCGTCCTCCCCAAAGGGGCTCTGCCCCTATGGCGCTCCTTCGTCGCTGTTACCCCGAAAGCATGGGGACATTCTGTCCCCATACCCCTTGTGGTTCTCATCCAACAGCAAATTAAATGCGCCTGGTTGGATTCGAACCAACGACGCCGGCCTTAGGAGAGCCGCGCTCTATCCAAATCTGAGCTACAGGCGCAGAAATTCTTACTTACGATATGGTTCTAATGTCTTTAAATACTCAGCTGGAGGATTATACCCCAAAGCCTTCGCTTGTTCCAGATAATGGATGGCTCCCGCAAAATCCCTGGCTTTAAACGACAGGATGGATAAATTGACAAAAGCATCCTGGTGGCGGGGATCGATCCCCACTGTTTTTAAATACAAAGCAATGGCCTCGCCGTTTTGCCCTAAACCGGCATAAACATTGCCCAAATTATAATAGGCTTCCGCATTTTTAGGGGAAGCTTCAATGGCTTTCTCGTAATAGTTGATCGCCTCCCGAAGTTCTCCCTGTGACTCGCTCAAATATCCTAGATCAAAATACGCATCACCATTGTTTGGATCTAAGGCTATCGTTTTTAAATAAAACTGCCGGGCCCTTGGCTTGTCCCCCAAAGCGTCGAAAATCATACCCATATTAAGATAACCCAAAGCGAATTTGGGATGAAAATGCAACAGGCGCCCGTAAAGCCCCGAGGCAACCTTATAATTACCGGCACTCTGATAAAGTTTGGCCAGATTATACAAAGCTTGCCTGTAGTCCGGCTTCATTTGCACCGCTTTGGTGTAAAAACGCATGGCTTCCTCTTTCCCGCCGACCTGCTCATACAAAAACCCTAAATTAAAATAATCAACAGCGCTATACTTCTTACGCTTGGATAATTCCTCAAAGTCGCCTAAGACCTCCTCACGCTTCTCCTGATAAAGCCTATTTTTAGGATCGGCGCTAAGGGCCTTGCCATAAGCTTCAATGACTTTAACGTAAGTCCTTTCATCATCGGGAAAAAGATCTAAAAGACGGCTGTAAGTTTCCACCGCTTCTTTGGTTTTGCCTAAAAACCGATAAGCTTCCGCCAGGCCTAAATAAGCTTGAGGCGATCGAGGCTTTAAAGCAATGGTCTTTTGATAGTATTCCATAGCAGAGTCCCATTGGCCGCTTTCGCCCGCCAGCCGGGCCATCCCCTCATAACTTTCAGAGAACTTAGGGTCCATGCGCATGGCATTCTGATAGAATTCCCGGGCTTTGGAAAGATCCTTGGCCTTGTAATAAGCATCCGCCAAATGGTTCTCTGCCGAAGCCGTCGGATGCCGTTTTGATTCATAAGACCAGAATGTCACCGCATCACGGCGAAGGCTGATCTCGGAAATACTTGTCAAGAAAACCCCGCCGCAAAAAACAGCCACCGCGGCCCAAAAAAGGATACGCGCGGCCGCTTCTTGTCCTTGAAGAAAAACATAAAACCGGTCGGTGCCGCGGGCCAACAACAAAAAGATAAAAAATGCCGACGCGTATGGTCCATAAAAACGGTACGGCCCCCAGATCAGAAAAACGGCAAGCGGTGAGATAAAAAAAAGAAAAGAAAAAAGGGAAGCCCAGCGTTTATCTATTTTCCAGGCCCAGGCTGACGCCGCAAAAGCCATCGCGCATAAACAATGTCCAAGAAAAAAAATTAACGAAGGGGTCATGGAAGGGTCAATACTGGATAACCGAATAGATCGGGAGATCTCTAAGCTTCTCTTTACCTTTAAGGAATGCCAATTCCACCAAAAAAGCTATACCTACGATCTTGGCCTTCTGTGTTTTCAAAAGATCAACAACCGCTTTGACCGTGCCGCCGGTGGCTAAAAGATCATCTACGATCAAGACCCTGGAAAGAGGCGCAATAGCGTCCTCATGGATCTCCAGGGTATCCACGCCGTATTCCAGCTGATAAGTCACGCTTTTGGTTTTATAGGGAAGTTTGCCTTTTTTGCGCACCGGAATAAAGCCGGCGCCTAACTTGTAGGCTAAAGCCGCTCCAAAAATAAACCCGCGCGCCTCTATCCCGACGACATATTTCACCCGTTTTTTCGCAAATGCCCCCGCGAGCGTATCAATAGATTTTTTGAAAGCTTTGGGATCTTTTAAAAGGGTGGAAATGTCCTTGAATATGATGCCTTCTTTGGGGAAATCAGGGACATCGCGAATATATTTCTTAAGATCGCTCTTGTTCATGGATTAAGTTTGCCCATGGATCCCGCTTTAATTAATTTTGCCAAAAGCACTTCTTTGACCGGAAGCCGGGCTTGTCCATGACTGATCTGATAAAGCATTTCCAATCCTAAACGCCCCATTTCAACCAACGGCTGTGACACCGTGGCTAAAGGTATGAAGCAGTTTGCCCTTAACGGATTGTCATCAAACCCGCAAATGGACAGATCTGACGGGATCGAGATCTTTTTCGACTTGGCCACATCCATGACCTCCATGGCCATAACATCGGAAGCGGCAAAAATAGCGGTCGGCCGGTTCTTAAGTTTGAAAAGGTCCTGCGCTGCCTGACGGGCAGGAGTACGCAAAAATCCGCCGACCTTCACATAAGCTTTATCAACCTCAATGTGATGTTTCTTAAGGGCATCATAATAGCCGTCCAGACGGGACTTCCCGGCCTGAGTGGACTGATCTCCGGCGATCGTGGCGATATTCTTATGCCCCAGCGCAATAAATTCCTCCATCACCTGGAACGCGGCTTCGTAATTGTTAACGGCGATATAATTAATGGGTTCAGCAATGATATTATTGAGCACAAGACACGGCATACCCCGCATGATCCCTTTTTTAACGATCTCAAGATCACTGTCGATATCGGCGAATAAAATACCATCGACGTATTTGCGGTCGAGCAATGTCGGGTCCAGCCACGCGGCGTGGTCGGAACGGTCGGTGATATGCACCAGAAAATCGACGTTCAAACGGCTGGCCGCCAGATTGACGCCCTTGGTGATCTCACCCGTATAAAAAGAATGGAAAATATCCTCGAATCTCGGAAGGATCAAAACATAGATCGGTTTACGTTTGACGGCCATAGGTCCTCTCCAATCACTTTTCACGTTCATTGAGAATGGTCTTCATTTTCTCCATAGTCAGATCTTCGATCTGGCGCACCCGCTCACGCGAAATCCCCAATTTTTTAGCGATCTGTGCCAGCGTATGGGGTTCCTGACCGTCTTTAAGGCCAAAACGCATTTCAATGATCATCTTCTCGCGTTCATCCAGACCTTTGAGGACAACCTGGGCCCACTCTTTATTGAGGAACGTTTCAACGGATGAGTCGGGAGCCACCATGGTCTCGTCTTCGAGCACGTCCAACATCTGGCCTTCGCCGTCTTCCCCTAAAGGAGCATCCAGGCTTGACATCTTGGAAATGGCGCCTTCTAATTCACGGACATGGTCCATGGAGATCTTAAGTTTTTTAGCGACCTCCGCGGTACTCGGACGCCGGTGCAACGATTGGGTCAATTTGTCGACGGCCTTGCGGTATTTAAAGATCTCCTCGTTTAAATACACCGGTACGCGGATCATCTTGCCCTGGTCGATGATCGCCCGGGAAATCCCCTGCTTGATCCACCAGGTCGCGTACGTCGAGAATCGAAAACCTTTTTCCGGATCAAACTTATCCACCCCGCGCATAAGACCGATATTCCCTTCTTCGATCAAATCGCTTAAGGATATGCCCAAATTGACATAGCGTTTGGCGATGCTGATGACCAAACGTAAATTTGCGCGGATCATTAGCTCACGGGCTTTTTTATCCCCTTTTTGAATGCGGCGAGCCAAAGCCACTTCCTGCTCGGCAGTCAAAAGATCGATATCTTTAATTTCATTTAAATAGGACTTAATCGGGTCCATAGGGCCTTGTCACTTCTTCTTAGATGTCTTCTTTTTTTTAGCGCCGCCTTGACCTTCACTGATAGCCTCCTGCGCCGCGGCCAGACGAGCAATGGGCACGCGATACGGCGAACAGGAAACATAGTTCATCCCGGCCTTGTGGCAAAACTTGACGCTTGCGGCTTCCCCGCCGTGTTCTCCGCAAATGCCTATTTTGAGATTTTTGCGTACAGAGCGGCCCAGTTGAATGCCTAATTTCACTAATTTCCCGACACCTTCCTGGTCCAGACTTTGGAAAGGGTCATCCTTAAAAATTCCTTTACCGCCTTCTTTCTCATTGGCCACGTACACCGGCAGGAAACGTCCGGCATCATCGCGGGAAAGGCCCAAGGTCATCTGGGTCAGATCATTGGTGCCGAAGCTGAAAAATTCTGCCACCTCAGCGATCTGGTCCGCTAAAAGCGCCGCACGTGGAATTTCGATCATCGTGCCGACTAAGTACGGCAGCTTTATCCCTGCTTTCTTAATAAGGTTGTCTGCAACTAAACGGGTTTGCTGCTCTAGGATCGTAAACTCTTTTTTGTCCATGGTCAAAGGATGCATGATCTCCGGGAACACCTTGACCCCTTCTTTTTTGCATTTGATGGCCGCCTCGATAATGGCTGTGATCTGCATATCCAAAATTTCCGGATAAGTGATGCACAAACGGCAGCCGCGATGGCCAAGCATCGGATTGGA
>CAYNGE010000083.1:0-6214 GCA_964396865.1 uncultured Planctomycetales bacterium | reverse complement strand
CATGATGTGACCCGGGACATGAGTTTGGATGATGCGGTCAAGAAATTGCACGGGGACCCGGGGACCAAGGTGACCATTACCATCCTGCGCGAAAGCGAAGACCTGATCAAGGATTTTACCATCACCCGAGAGATCATCCATGTGCAGGACATCAAGGATCCGCATGTCATGGAAGACCATATCGGCTATGTGCGCTTGACGGAATTTCGCGAGAATTCTTATGAAGAATTGCACGCGGCTTTACAAAGATTGAAATCCCAGGGGGCGGATAGTTTGGTTTTAGACCTGCGTAATAATCCCGGAGGACTTCTGGATGTGGCCATCAAGATCGCCGAAGATTTCTTGCCGGCGGGAAAGGTCATTGTTTCGACCAAAGGCCGTCACCATTCGGATGATATCACAGCCAGATCTGAAAATGGTCATGGTGATTTCTTAGACTGGCCGATGGCGGTATTGATCAATGAAGGCAGCGCTTCAGGCAGCGAGATCGTAGCCGGAGCTTTGAGCGATAACAAGAGGGCAGTGACGGTGGGGACCAAATCTTTCGGTAAAGGTTCGGTGCAGTCGGTCATCCCTCTGCCGGACGGATCCGGTTTGCGTTTAACTACGGCCAAATATTTTACTCCATCGGGGGTGTGTATTAATGGCATAGGGATCACTCCGGATGTGGTTGTTGAAGCAGTTGAGTCCGAAGATAAGATCAAGAATGAAGACAAAGACAATAAGGTCAGTGATGAAGATTTGGATACGATCTTTTCTGATGTCGAGCACAAAGATCAAGTTTTATCTATAGAACAGAAAAAGCAATTGGAACAAAAGAAAAAAGACGAGAAAGATAATCAGCTGCAAAGCGCGGTCAATGTCATTATAGGCATCAAAATCGACCGTAAATTCCAGCATCAGTGACCCCTCAACATATGGTTAAAGGCAAAGGGAAAAAATTCATCGTTTCTGATGATAACATCAAGACGGCAGCAGTTGCGGTCGTTTTAGGCGTTGTTGTGATCGTATTGCTTTTATTTCTTCCCAAAGCAAAAGAGATCTTTGTGCCCAAAAAGGTTTTACCTGCCCACAGAGCTCTTAAGGCCCCATCCGTCGGCAGAAGCAACCGGCGAGTGTCCTTGCCCGCCGCATCCGTTGGTCCTGCGACTGTGGGAACGATGCCGGTGGGACACGGGAAGATCGCCATTATCATCGATGATTGGGGACAAAGTGTGAGTAATTGTAAATATCTTAAAGAGATCCCCGAGCCTTTGGCTGTGTCTATATTGCCGGGCCTACGGCACACCAAGGATGTGGCCAAGTGCGCCGGACTTTATAACAAGACGACCATGCTTCATCTGCCCTTGGAGGCCATGTATAATAATGATTTTTATCCGCCGAATTATATCATCAAGACGACCATGCCGGCGGCTTTAGTGGAGAAGATCTTAGATGAGGACTTAGCGCAATTGCCGTCGATCGCGGGGGTCAATAATCATATGGGCTCAAAAGCCACCGCGGATAAAACTTTGATGAAGATCATTTTTCAAAGATTAAAGAAAAAAGGATTGTTCTTCGTAGACAGCATGACGGCCGCCAACTCCATTTGTGAAGGACTTGCCGATCAAATGGACCTGGCTTTTGGCAAGAGGGATGTTTTTTTGGATAATACCATTACCAGAGAAGCGATCACTAAACAATTCATTGTCCTCGCCCAAAGGGCCAGCCGCAAAGGCCATGCGGTGGCCATCGGACACGCGTTTAATAACCTGACCATGCAGATCATTAAAGAAGAAATACCTTTGCTTAGAAAACATGGTTTTGAAATTGTCAGCATCGAAGAGCTGCTTAAGAACAAATGAATATTTTAGGTATTGAAACTTCTTGCGATGAGACCGCGGCCGCAGTTGTTTGCGACGGCGTGCATGTACGCTCTTTTGTAGTTGCCACCAGCCTCAAGGACCATCAGCGATTTGGGGGCATCATCCCGGAAATTGCCTCGCGCCGGCAGATCGAATTCATTCATGGGGTGGTTTTAAGGTGCCTTTCAGAGGCGCAAATGACGCTTGAAAACATTGATGCCATCGCGGTCACCCGCAAGCCGGGCCTCATCGGATCTTTGTTAGTCGGGCTTTGCTTTGCCAGGGGTTTGGCCCGCGCCGCAAACAAACCGCTTATTGAGATCGATCATATTAAGGCACACATATATAGCAATTATCTGCAATTGCCGGGGAAGCCGCCTGCCTGTCCCCTTAAGAATTTGCCGGCGGTGGGCTTAGTTGTTTCCGGCGGACACTCCAGCCTATTTTATCTAAAGGATTTTAAGAATTTTAAATTATTAGGCTCAACGCGGGATGATGCCGCGGGAGAGGCTTTTGATAAAGTGGCGCGTATTTTGGACCTGGGTTATCCCGGCGGCCCGGTCATTGACCGTTTGAGCCGTCAGGGGACCAATGAAGAGATCAGGTTCCCTCAAGCGCCGCTGGCCGGCAGTTATGATTTTTCTTTTAGCGGGCTTAAGACCGCCGTGCTTTATTACACGCAAAAGCATAAGAATAAACCGGATTTTTCGCCCGCGAAAGTGGCCTATGCGTTCCAGGAAAGTGTGGTTGCGGTCTTAGTTGAGAAATCTCTTAAGGCCTGCCAAAAAATGAAGGTCAAGACATTGTTGATCGGCGGAGGCGTTGCGGCCAATTCCGCGCTGCGCAATCGTCTTTTTCCCCTTGCCAAGGCCCGGGGGGTTGATGTATTTTTCCCGCCGATGGAACTATGCATGGATAATGCGGCCATGGTTGCCGGCCTAGGTTTTCATTGGCGCGGTTGACCCAAGGCCTTTATTTTGCTATAAAGGATATAGATCATCTAACCTTTTAAACTCGGGAGGTCCCAATGGCCTTTAACCGTAAAGAACATAAAGAATTGCCGGAAGAAAAAGTTATTGAGATCAATGCCCAGATGGAAGGGTCTTTAACTTTTAGCGATCCGGTGAACTTAAAAATTCACGGCCGTTATACAGGCAAGCTGGACACCCGCGGCACGCTGACCATAGGTCCGACCGCGCAGGTAGAAGCCAATATCATCGGTGATAATGTCATCATTGCCGGGAAAGTCAAGGGCAACTGTACGGCCAAAAAGATGTTGGTTTTGATGCCAACGGCGGTATTGCACGGAGAGATCTCCACGTCTAAATTAAATATTGTGGAGGGGGCCATTTTTCAGGGCCACTGCCATATGCTGGAAGATGTTTTGACCATCGATGATCTGGCGCAATATTTGGAAATTGAAATACCGGCGATCATAGAGTTGGCCACTACCGGCAAGATCCCGGCCATCAAAGAGGGGAACAATTGGAAGTTTGAGCGGGTCCAAATCGAACAGTGGGCTGCTTCAGGCAGAGTCAAATCATGAGCAGTCAATATATCACCGTCCGTGAAACGGCGCAAATTTTGGCAGTATCCGAGAAAAAGGTCCTGGACCTGATCGAAGGCGGCCAATTACAGGCCTATAAGATCGCGGACCAGTTTCTGCGCCTTAAACGCAATGAAGTCGTCAATATGCATGCCAGCGGCGAGGTCATCGGCGAGAATGTGGTCCGGACTTACAGCCGGAGAGAGCGGTTGCGTGATTTTTTTTATTTCAATGATTTTTATTTGATGACCTTTGCCGTTATCGGCGTTTTAATTTATATCATTTTTTTTACTTATTAATTTCCTTCCAAGAAAAAATTCTTTAGAATTTTTTTTGGAGAGGTGCCAGAGCGGTTGAATGGGGCGGTCTCGAAAACCGTTGCCCAGGGTAACTTGGGCCGTGAGTTCAAATCTCACCCTCTCCGCCATTTCACCTGTTTAACTGATAGAAAGTGAGGATAATTTTATGGGGTATATATTAATCGGGTTCCTGGTCATTATATTTTTTTCTTCTGTCAGGATCATTCAACAGTATGAAACCGGTGTTGTTTTTCAACTTGGGAAATATTCAAGAACGCTTCTGCCGGGGTTCAATTTGATCATTCCCATCATCGAAATGGCAAGGGTTGTCGATATGCGGGTTTTAACCAATGATATTCCCAAGCAGCAGGCGATCACCAAGGACAATGTGCCGGTATCGATCAACGGCGTTGTTTATTTCCAGGTCGTGGATGCTCAAAATGCCGTTATTAAGGTCCAGAACTATATGTACGCGGTCTCTCAATATGCCCAGGCGGCTTTAAGGGATGTGGTGGGCGGTATGACCTTTGATGATCTTTTGGCGGAACGCCAGAAGATCGGCGATGAAATTGAAGTGATCATTCAAAAGCAGGCGGAGAACTGGGGTGTTAAAGTTACGGCGATCAAGCTCTTGGATGTGGATGTGCCGGAAGACTTAAAAAAGATGATGTCACGGCAGGCTTCGGCGGAAAGAGAAAAAAGAGCGACCATCACCAAGGCCGAAGGGGACAAATTAGCGGCCGTCAATCTCGCGGAAGCGGCGAGGCTGATGACCCTGTCTCCGGGGGCCATGCAGCTTAGAACGCTTCAAACCATCGACGGCCTGGGCCCAACCGCATCCAACACCGTCGTTCTCGCGGTCCCTGTAGATATCATGGAATCAGTAAGGGCCGTGACAGCCAAGCTCATACAAAAGCCGGATGCGCAGCCTTAAATTGTATGAGATGCGTCATTAAAACAAGGATTTGTCATTGATATGGATGTACATTCGGCTTGGGAAAAAGCTTTACGGGAAACAAATATTATCCGTTCCCGGATCACAGGGCTGCAGACCTTCAGTGAGACGCATGTGCCCTATATCCTGTTATCGCCTTCGGTCATTAACATAGGGGACACGGTGGTGCTCACGGGAGAAGTGCTGGTCCATCGCCCGTCTTTGATCTTGCCGCCTAATATCCCGCAGTTCGAAGGTTTTGACCTTGGTAAAGAGGATACCTTCAAAGAAGACACGATGATCAATTTTTTGATGGTCAGGGGGATCACGCTGCCTTCCATGAAATATGATAATAAAATTTCCTCTTTGAACGTTTTCGAAGGTAAAATAGAGGACGCGATCGGCCTTTACGGCAATCGCCTGCAGAGAGAAGAAAATACCTCTGCCGGCCTGGTTTGCGGGCCCGACGATGTCTGGCAGCTTTCAGTGTTGATCTTTGTTTGTTCTCAAATTGCCAGGAATTCATCCACCGACATCCGCCGATTGCTGGATGAATACCACAAAAAAGAAGACTAAAGCCAACTATGCAAAAGAACGAATACCTCGACGTAGAAACATTGATGCTGCAGCGGCTCTCGGGCAAGATGACGCTGATGCAGACCTCCGATGAACGCTTAGCCGCGGTCAGGGCCGCTTTACAGGAATTACTCAATGACGACGGCAAAGCTTTCGCCGGCCACTTTACCTCTGCCGAGCCGCGCAATGATTTTGTCAAGAAATTCTTGTCTTATGGCATCATTGAAGAGCTGCTTTATAATTCGGAAGTTGAGGACGTCATTGTCAATGGCCTTAAACCGATCTACATTCATCATTCCCAAAAAGGTTTCATTGCCACCGACAAGTGTTTTTCTTCGCTTAGAGAATTAAATAATTTTGTCCTGAAGCTGCTGGTCTTTTCCGGCCGCAAAAGTTACCACAAGATCGCGAATTTGGAATTACCCAATCTCGCGGGCCGTGTCAATGTCATTGATTCCCCTTTAGGGGTACAGCTGACCATTACCAAGGCCAAGATCGATCCTTTAAGCGTTATTGACCTGATCCGTCGGGGCACCATGAGTTATGAGGCGGCAGGTCAATTATGGCTTTATTTAGAAGGCCTGTCTATCAGGCCGGCTAATATCATCATCGCGGGCGGTCCCGGGACAGGCAAAACCACCCTGCTTAATGCTTTATTGAGTTTTGTCCCACCCAAAGACCGCATGGTCGTCATCGAAGATACACTGGAGCTAAATACATTCTTGGAAGACAGCTGTTCGCGGTTGGAAACCGATGATGAATTGACCCTTTCGGATCTGGTTAAAAATAGTCTGCGTATGCGGCCGGAGCGTGTTATCGTCGGGGAAGTCCGGGGAGCGGAGGCCAGGGACATGATCACCGCGGTCAATATCGGTAAATATTGCATGGGGACCATCCACGCGTTGACCGCGCGCGAGACCATCACCCGTTTGCACAATGAACCGATGAACGTGCCCGAAGTGTTGATCAACCTGATCGATGTGTTCATTATTCTTAAACGTTATCATGTGGGAGG
>CAYNGE010000082.1:0-6216 GCA_964396865.1 uncultured Planctomycetales bacterium | reverse complement strand
CACCCCAGGGTCGCCAAGGCTGTGGTCTGCGCCATCCTGGCCTTGGCCGGAGTGGCAGCCGCTTGGCAGTCGCAGCAGGAAACCGACCTGGCCGCTCACCTGCGCCTGGGCAAGCAGGCCCTGGGTCGCGACAAGCATGGTCTTGGTGGCCGTTAATTGGGCGGTGACATCATCTAATTGGCGGTTGACCGCTTCGAGTTTACGGGTAGTTTCTTCCAGTTCGGCCTTGGTCTCTTTGTACTTGCGGACATAGCTTCTATAATTAGACGCGGTATGTTCAACGGCATTTAATGCCAGGTTAGTTGACCGGAAAAGAACATTGGAGTTTTGGCCCTGTAAATTAAACACGTATATAAACAAACCGGCCAAGACCAGGGAAAGGACAATGCCTATAGTTCTTTTTAAACGATTATTCGGCGCGCGAACATCCTTGATAGGATCAAGCTTGGGTTCCTGCCGATTTAATACTGTCTCTGCCACGTCCATAACCTCCGGTTGATATGGTAACTTCAAACATGAATGAAACTTATTTTATCCATTAATCCAAAAAGAGCAAGAAGAAATAGTCAGGGGGGTCATTTAAAATGGACAAAGATCCTGCCGAAATTTTTATCATCTTTTTCAATGCGGTGGAAAAGCGCTTTGATATGTTTCTGCTCTAAAAACCGCAACACGTGTTTTTTTAACTGCCCGCTGCCCTTGCCCGGGATGATCTCCACCAAAGAAATGCCTTTGTCCACCGCTTCCCGGATCACGCGATTAAGTTCAGCGTCAATAGAACGTCCCTGATTAAAAATATCATGCAGATCTAATTTGATCTTAGCCATGGCCCTTGACCCTTAGAGCTATAAAATACCAAAAAACTTCTTTCTCTCCGGCTCAAAACTATCCGCTTTAATGCGATACAAACCTATAAATTCGCCATCCTCAAACTTCGGTCCGACCTCCAGGGTGCCGTAAATGGTGATGGGTTCTTCAAACTGATCGTCTTTGATATTAAACCCTTTGGGATCAACGGTCTCTCCCACCATCCATTGATCATAGCCCAACATAGCACAAAACAAACAGCTCACCAGTTCATCGGCAAATAAAAATTCTTTAATATTCTGGCCTTCTTCGGTATTGGCCAATGGAATGACAAAACCTTTGATAGCCACTTTCTTGCCGTTTAAAGCCTGTATCTCTTTGGGGATCGGCATGGGCACCTTAGTCCCTTTGGTAATATTACCATCGGGATGTTCGACATCTACCGGAGGCATGTATCCAAAATATAAATTTTCAAAAGAGACGACTGTATAACTGATCTTATTCCTGGTGACTGTTAAAGGAGCGGGGCCCAGCTTATGCTGAGTTTGGGGAAAGACAGGGGCCGGGCGTGCCACCAGAAGTATACACAGACATAACAATACCCAGCGCATTAAGAGGCTCTCCTTATCCATAAGTTCACAATAAATTTATAACTCCAGGCGGTCGCGAAGATCAAAGCGCAAAACATAACAATTGAGGCGCCGGAAGCTGTCCCAAAATAATATGAGGCGTACACTCCCCCTAAAGCGGATAATACCGCGAATATACAAGACAATGTGATCATGCGCCCCAAACGGTCCGTCAAAAGACGAGCGGCGGCCACGGGAACAACCAAAAGAGCATTTGTTAATACGGTCCCCACGGCTTGAATACCGACAACCACAGTCAAAGATAAAAATAGTAATAACCCGTAACGCATCACGTGGACCGGCATGCCGATCGTTTTGGCATAATTAGGATCAACGGAAAACAATTTCAGCTCTTTGTAAAATAAAAAGAGGGCACTTAAAGAGACACATGTGATCAGCATGATCAAATGCAGATCACCGTCTGTGATCCCAAGGATATTGCCGAATAACATGGAAAACAGGTCCCTGAATGATTTAGTCGTGCTGATAAGTAATATACCGAAAGCAAACATGATGTTGGGGATCATACCGACTAAAGTGTCCTCGTAAACACTTTCATCACGGGCCAAAAAACCAATGCCGAAAGCCGTCAAAATAGTTGCGACCAAGGCCCCGGCAAAAAGGCTCCCCCCCATTAAATAGGCGACCACCAGCCCCGGCAAAGCACTATGAGTCAGTGCGTGACCCACCACCGCCATCCGTCTTAAAACAATAAAAGTCCCCAAGGCCGCGCAAACAACGCCGATGATGACGGCGGCGATGACCGCACGCTGAATAAATACATACTGGAACGGATCGGTTAAATAATGCATCATTGGCAGTCACATCCTAGATGGCTTGCGTCTTCTTTATAATTTGAATCACTGATTTGTTTGCCGTTCTTTAAGTAAATGGCTCCGTCATAACGGCCGTTTTCCTGATCATAATAATGGGTCGCTACAATGACCGTCTTACCTTGGGCTTTAATTTTTTCTAAAACCTCCCTGACGACCTGACGGGTGGAGGCGTCCACCGCATTGAGCGGTTCATCCAGTAAAAGTAAATCCGCATTTTGGGTCATGGCACGCGCGATCAATACCCTTTGCTGCTGGCCGCCTGAAAGTTTGCTGATCTGCCGACGGGCCAGGTCCGACACGTTCATTTCTTTGAGGGCTTGACCGGCAATATCAATGTCTTTCCTTCCGGCACGAGCGCCCCATCCTAAATAGACATACCGTCCCATCGTGACAAAATCCAGGACGCTGACAGGGAATTGCCAGTCGATCTCACTGCGTTGGGGCAAAAAAACCACTCTGTCGTGGCAGGCGCCTAAAGGAAAACCAAAAACACGGATAGTGCCGCAACGAATAGGCAAAAGACCGCAAATGGCCTTAAACAAAGTTGATTTACCGGCACCGTTTGGTCCAACCAAGGCCATGGCTGAACCTGCCGGAACACTGATATCAAAACCCTTAAGAGCAAACTTCCCCTCTGAAGAATAGGAAACTCCCAACCCGTGTATTTCCAACGCGGGCGCATGGGGATCAGGACGGCTATGGCGGTGCTGACAATAAGGAAATTTCATTTTAAATATTCTCTTGATTTTTTAATATCATAGCATTGGTCAGCCGGCTTCTTCTATAAATATTTTAGAATGTATAAACAAAGGTTGCTACAATAGAATCGTTTGCATCTACGTTGGTCCCCAACAAGGTTCGCTGATACGCAATCAACATCTGTACACGGTCATTAGACCAGCCGACTCCGGAAGCAATTGCCAAACTATTAGTATTAGAGTCCGGGACCATTCCCCCATTCACTCTTTTATCTCCCTGCAACAAGCCATTGAGTTCCATCATTAAATTAAACCCTTTTGGCAGGAAATACTCTGCTGCCGCGTCACAATTAACATAGTTACCATATTGTGTCTTATCTCCGTCAACTCGAACCTGCTGGGGGAAGCTGGCAATTAAATCAGCATGGAGCAAGAATGGCTTTAACTTCTTAGTTAGGTTAATACCCACGCCCGGGTCCCATGAGCCCCCGCCAGTACTTGCGCCCATCAAATCAGCGCCATCTTTATCGGGATCTTCATGCTGATATTTTCCTGTCGGCATCTTCAACTGTAACAATCCGGTTGCCGTCGGCAGCCAACCTTTATCTTCGATCAATTCATAGCGTGTGAATAAATAACTGTCGCCAAACCCATTTTCATGCGATTTAACTCCCTCATCAGTTATATAATTTTCCTGATAAACCGTCTGTGCGTCGAACTCCCATTTATCCGTAATACCATACTGAGAAAAAAGCTGTTGCTGAAACTGAAATTTCTTATCTCCCCCGGGCAATGGGACGTAATGTCCATCCTCATTGAACTCACCACGCGTACGATTATAGAAAACAAAAGGTTGAACGGCCAATTGGCCTTTTCCAACCACAGGCGCCGTCCATGTCGTGATTGGTCCGGCAGATGATGGGTTCCATTCACTTTGATCATCCGCAAATGCCGGTGGCAGTAATAACAACAACGTGCAAAGAATCACGCCCAACACTTTTAATTCCATTAATATGCCTTAAAAGAGGACAATGTTATTTTAAATACTTCTTAAAAACCCCGACATTATACTTTATCATTTTCAAGTAAGTTTCACCCTCACTGCCAACAGGCCCCAATGCATCTGTGTACAACTCTGGCCCCACAACCACGCCCGCTTCTTTCGCAAGAGTCTGGGCCAGTTTAGGATTGGCCATATTTTCTGAAAAAATGGCGTGAACGCCATTGACTTTAATAATATTCAATAAATCGGCAGTTTCCTTGGCAGAAGGATCTGCGGCTTCGGTTGTAGCCGAAGGAATGACAGCTCCTATGATCTGAAAACCATAACGTCTGGCAAAATACCCTAACGCATCGTGATTAGTGACTAATTTACGTTTATCCACAGGAATTGTGGCAACTTGTTCCTTGACCCATGCATCCAATGCTTGAAGTTTTTGAATATAATCCTTAGCATTAGATTCATACAACGCTTTATTAGCAGGATCCATGGCCACAAGCGCATTACGGACATTTTGGGTGTAGAGTATAACATTTGTTACATCCTGCCAGGCATGAGGATCCGTGTCTTGAGGATTATCGTTAAATACTCTTGAAGTTACGCCCTGAGACACGACAACCCGCTTTGCATTTGAACCGCTGGCCGCATATAACTTGTCTAACCAATGCTCTAACCCTAAACCATTTTCAAAAATAATGTCCGCCTTCGCAATATTGATGGAGTCTGCCGGAATTGGCTCATATTCGTGGGCATCTCCGTTAGGCCCGACTAAAACAACTAAATTAACAGCATCCCCTGCCACATTATGGACGACATCGCCAATAATACTGATGGTCGCTATTGCTTTGATTTTCTCGGCATGGGCGGGCACCCAACTCATAACGATAAAAAGAAAACAAAACAGCATTGTTGGGATGATGCCTTTGCGTCTTATCTGTTGATCCATAGTTCTCCTCCTTATAGATAGAAACAGTTTCTATTTATTGGTTAAAAAAATTCCTAGACACACTTAGGACAAAGCCCCTCTAACTGGACCATGTGTTTTAAGACCTTATAGCCGCTGGCGTTCTTAACTCCTGATAAGACACAGCCCTCCACATCATCCACCTTGCCGCATTTGATGCACACAATATGATGATGATGCTGATGCCCCTCATGGATGTTGCATAAAGCGTAATATAAACGCCTGTCTTCCATCTGGATCTTGACCAAAATACCGCAATCCTTAAAAGATTCCAGATTCCTATAAACGCTGGGATAACCCAAATGCTTAAAACTTTTCTTTAATTTTTCCCAAACCTGTTCCGGAGTCAGAAAACGCCCTTCCTTAATAAAATACTCCAGGATGGCCTGGCGCTTAGGCGTTATCTTTAGTCTCTGTGCTTTTAATTTTTGAATGTGTTGTGTTTGCATAATTAGAAACCATTTCTATTTAAACACCAAAATAAAAAAGAGTCAAGATGTTTTATCCTGCTTTAAAATAATATCCCTTCATGTTTACTTTTATAAAGATCATATTCCTTTTGGATTTCCGCCTCACGAGCCTGGTCCCCCGTCTCTTTATAACACTTCAAGAGCATGCTAAGTAAACTGCGCATGCTGTGCACGCTTTGAAAAGCCGAAATACCATGACGGTATTTAAGGATATCCGCGTCTAATAAAGCCCCGGCCCGGGGCCCGGCGCTTCTTACGCGCTCAAAATACACGATGGCTTTGGCAAGATCTTTTTTTAAGAAATAGGCTTGGCCCAACTCAAAAGACGCGGCAGCCTTATCTTGGGGGGCTAGTTGTAGGACCTTTCCAAAGGCCGCGATAGCCTTATCCTCCTCGGAGGCGCCCATATAGGCAAACCCTAGCGCTGTCCACGCCTGTATATTGTCCTTATCAATAGCAATGATCTTTTTAGATAAACGGATCGCGTCATTGTAATAGGAATAAGCGGCATAGGACGTTATTCGAACGAACATCTGCCCTATCAAAAATGGCCGCAAAAGGACCAAGATCGTTCCCACCATCAATATACTCAAAAGCCATCGAGTAAAAAAACTCATTTGGGGATGCGTATGTGAATGTTCTTGATGTTCCATATTGATTTAAGACAGAATTACTAAAAATACGCCCGAAACAATTAAAATATTCCCTACGATAAAACTGATAATTCCTTCAAGATGCTGGGTTTTAGGCAGCACATGCTTTAATATGCTTGTTGAAAACCCGATCACTAAAATCGGAACACTCTGGCCTAA
>CAYNGE010000081.1:0-6322 GCA_964396865.1 uncultured Planctomycetales bacterium | reverse complement strand
ATGATCGGGGGCGGGATTGCATTCAAGGCGTGCGCAAGGGGGCAACGAGGCTCAACGTACTCATCAAGGACATGCTGGAATTGACAAGGATGTCCCGGGTGAAGAATCCGTACACGTCTGTGAGCATCCGGCAGGTCATCGACGAGGCTGCCGCCAATTGCGATTTTATGATCCGCCAGGTCAACGCCAAAATTGAGATCGAGGAGAAGATGCCGGAGATCGTTTGCGACCGCATTAAGATCACGGCGGTATTTTCCAATCTTATCAGCAACGCGGTTAAATTTGTCGCAGCCGGCATCCAACCTGTCGTTAAGATCAGCTGGCGTGAAACCGCTAAGGACCATGAATTTACCGTCGCGGATAACGGGATCGGCATTGACCCCAAGCATCATCAGGAAATCTTCGATATCTTTAAACGCCTGCATGCAAAAGATGAATATGGCGGATCAGGGGTTGGTTTGGCCATTGTCAAAGCCGCGATCGAAGACCATGGCGGAAAAATAAACGTGGAATCTCAAATGGGCCGCGGCACCAAATTCATCTTTACCATTCCCAAGGGCCTTACCGCCTTTCGGCCGTTATTTTAATAAAACTAATACAAACAGCTATTGAAGCCCCACCTTTTTTAGTATAAGATAAATTATTGTATTAAGAATTAACTTTTATTTCCCTTAAAAATATTATTTAAAAGCAAGGATGGCAATGAAGAGGTATGTCGTTGGCGTGGATGTCGGCGGCACCAATATCAAATTGGGGGTCGTAGACCCTGCGGGACAAATTATTGTCAGGAACAGCTTTGCTACAAAACCTTTTGCTTCAAGCCGGGTCAAATTGATCGGGGCTATCGCCCAAGAAATTGAAGCGATCATCATAACCGCGGGTTTAAACAAGAAACAAATTGCCGGCGTGGGCGTCGGTCTGCCGGGCCTGGTAGATTATGAAAAAGGGATCGTGCGCGTCTTACCGAATATTCCCGGCTGGAGTAACGTTCATTTAAGATCCATTCTCCAGAAAAAAGTAAAACTGCCGGTTTTTGTTGATAATGACGTAAAAATAATCACTTTAGCTGAGTCCAAATTCGGTGCGGGTAAAGGGGTTACGAATCTGGTATGTTTGACTTTAGGTACGGGTGTCGGGGCAGGGCTCATCTTAAACGGCCGGCTTTACCGAGGCCAAGACAATGCTGCCGGGGAATTGGGGCATATGCCGCTCAATGAAAAGGGCCCTGCCTGTAATTGCGGCGGCTGGGGATGTTTTGAGGCTTATGTGGGGACCCGCGCTTTGTTTGCCAAAGCCTGCCGTATGATGGGCAAAAGCGGCATGACTACGCCGGATATGTTCGCTTTGGCCCAAAAGGGGAATAAAAAAGCCCTGGCCTACTGGCATTGCGTTTCGAAACGCATCGGCAATGGGTTAGTCGGCATTGTCAACTTGTTAAATCCGCGGCTGATCATTATTGGCGGCGGAGTGTCTCATAATGAGAAATTTTTGTTTAAAGACATCGCAGCCACTATTCGCCGCAGAGCCATGAGTTTGCAGGGAGCCGCCTTTAAGATCAAGCGGGCTAAATTCAAAGATAATGCCGGGATTATCGGTGCGTACGTACTGGTGACGAATGCGCAAAAGTAGTTTTTTTATACTTTTTTTTGCGACAAGCCTTTTGGCATGTGCCGTTTTTCTGTTTATGATACAGGAAGCCGCGGCAGATAAATTTCCGATGCCGAATATCAATGGCCAGTTTAAAAAAACAACCCTGACGAGCACGCCGGTGGAATTACAGGCCGATCAGGTCACTTTTAATTCGGGCGAAAATACAGCCACGGCCAAGGGCAATGTGGTTGTGCGCAGCGGCGATCAGCTGTTATATTGCGACCAATTAAAAATTTATCGCGCCATACAACAGGCCGTTGGCCAAGGCCACGTGTTTCTGGATACCCCTCAAGAGCAGGTGATGGCGCAGGGATTTACATATAATTTTAATGACCGCACCGGAGAGTTTCGTAACGCAAGGGTCTTTGCCAATCCGTATCAGATCAAGGGTCTTGCCATCGACAAGGTTTCCGAAGATCATATGACCGTGGATCATGGATATCTGACCACCAGCGATTGGGATGAGCCGGATTACCGCGTATCGGGCCGCCGCATGGACGTTTATCTGAAGAACAAAGCCATTATCAGGGACATGAAGGTTTATGTAGGTAAAGTGCCGGTGATGTATTTGCCCTATTATGTGCAGGACCTTAAAAACCGTCCGATATTGACGGTGATCCCCGGTGAAAAGAAATATTTCGGAATGTTTTTGTTGAGCACCTTGCGTCTTCAGGTTGGGTCCCACGTCAAAGTTGCCCTGCATGCAGATGTACGTGAGCGTACCGGTTTTGGCGAAGGCGTTGATGTCACCTATAATACTCCCAATTTTGGCAGCGGCATCGTGACCGCGTATTATACGGCCGAAAATCAAATCGCCAGCCGCCATTTATGGGATCTATACCGAAACGGGGTTAAAGTAGGTCCCGATAACGATCATACACGTTACCGCCTTCGATGGCGCCATAAATGGAGAATTGATAAGGATACGGATGTTGTTTTGCAGGTTTATAAGATCCACGATTACGATATTGTTAATGAAGGGTTCTTAAAAGAGTATTTCACGCGGGAATATAACCAAGATGCCGACGTGAACACCTATCTTTTACTGACGCGGGTTATGCCGCACGGCACGTTGACTTTCGACGTCAACTACAGCCGCATCAATCCAGCGGTACAAACGGTTGATCGTTATCCGGAGGTCACCTATACCCTGAACAACACACAGATCGGCAAAACCGGTTTTTATGCCAAAAGCACCAATACCTATTCAAATTTATTCTATAAGAATTATCCTCAGACATTCAACTATACGACCGAGCGTTTTGATACGAATAATGATATTTCACATCCATTTAAGATCGGATTTGTTACATTTAATCCGCATATCGGGGGAGAGGAGACCTACTACAGCCACACCGCCTATGACGACCGGCAGAATTTTATCCGCGGCCTTTTAAGGACAAGCCTGGATCTGGGCACCAAGTTTTATAGGGTATGGGACTATCATACGAATTTCGCGGGGCTTAACATCAACGGCTTGCGTCATGTGGTGACACCTACCATTACTTATTTGTATCAGGCAAAGCCCACTGTCCCGGCATCTGACTTGAACCAATTTGATGCCATTGATGACCTCTACAGGATCAATCAGCTTGAATATGGATTGGAAAATAAATTGCAGACCAAACGCAACGGTCAAGTCGTGGATCTGTTAAGGGTCCTGGCCACCGCTAATTACGGCCTTAAGACCACGACCGGACACAGGGGCTTGGACCCGGCTGAGGTCCTTACTGATTTTAATCCCAATGAATGGCTGACTTTCCATAGCGATGATATATACGACCTTCATCAAGGGCATTTTAATTCTGAGAATTTGACCGGCACGATCCATGGCAGCAACTGGTCATTCGGGCTTGGCAACGATTATTCCAGATACTCAAGCGATCAGATAACCACCGAGTTTAGATATACGATCAACCCTAAGTGGCAGTTTAGGATTTATAACAGTTATCCGATCAACCACTATAAGGGCAATGGCGGTGAGATCACCGGGACTAACGGCCTTTTTAGCGATATTGGCCCTACCGCCGCTAGCGCCAAAGAGAATGAATTTGTCCTGACGCGCGATTTGCATGAATGGGAAATGGACTTAACAATTGACCAACAACAGGGTCAAGGTTCGACGTTCTACGTTATCTTTCGACTAAAGGCATTTCCGGATATGAAACTGGACTTGATCCAATCCAGCTTCCAGCAGGCCAGGCCGGGCACACAAAGTTGAGGAGTAAATCAATGAAGATCGCCATCATCGGTTCAGGCTATGTGGGGTTAGTTTCGGGTGTTTGTTTGGCCCATATCGGGCATCAAGTGATCTGTGTGGACAATAATCCCGAGAAGATCAAGATCTTAAAAAAGGGACGCCTGCCGATCTATGAACCCGGTTTGCTTGAACTGATGCGTGCGTGTGTCAGAAAAAAACGTTTGTCTTTTAGCGGATCCATCGGCGAGGCGACCCAAAAATCCCAGGTCATTTTTCTGGCGGTTCCCACCCCGTCTAAACCCAATGGAGACGCGGACCTGACGTTTGTGGAGAACGTGAGCCGCCAGATCGCCCAGCACATGGATTCTTATAAGCTTATCGTTGAGAAATCAACGGTGCCGGCACAGACAGGCAAGGAGATCCGGCGCACCATCCATCTCAATGTGGCTAAAAAGTATAAGAACGGTAATAAAATTTTGCTGCATTTTGATGTAGCTTCCAACCCTGAATTCCTCAAAGAAGGCTCGGCGGTGCATGATTTTATGAATCCAGACCGTATAGTGATCGGAGTGGAGTCTAAAAAAGCAGAAGAGCTCCTAAGGGAGATTTATAAGCCGCTGAAGCCTAAAATTTTGGTGACAAATATCGCTTCCGCGGAGATAATCAAGCATGCCTCTAATTCGTTTTTGGCCACTAAAATCTCTTTTATCAACGCGGTGGCCCAGATCTGCGACCGTGTGGGCGCGGATGTCCTTAAAGTGGCGCAAGGCATGGGTTTGGACAAACGCATAGGCCGTTCGTTTTTAGACGCGGGGGTTGGTTACGGCGGCAGCTGTTTTCCCAAAGATGTGGATGCGTTTATCCGTTTGAGCGAAAAAAGCGGTTATGATTTTTCTTTATTAAAGGAAACACGGCGGGTCAATGACCATCAGCGCCGTTGGTTTGTGCGCTTAATTGAAGAAAAAATATGGAATATCAAGGGCAAAACGATCGGAGTGTGGGGCCTGGCTTTTAAGCCGAATACCGACGATATCCGTAACGCCGCGGCTTTGGAGATCATTTCTCTCTTACAGGATGAAGGGGCCCGCATCCGGGCATTTGATCCCCAAGCCATGGATAACGCGCGCAAGGTGCTTAAGGGGGTTGTTTTTTGTAATAATGCTTACGCGGCCGCGGAAGGCTGTGACTGTCTTTTGCTTTTAACTGAATGGCCGCAGTTTAAGGAAATGGATTTTATGCAAGTCCGTGATGCCATGCGGCAAACCGTGATCTTTGACGGCCGTAATTTTTTGGACGCGGGCTTTTTACGGAACATGGGTTTTGAATATTATGGGATAGGACGAGGTAAATTTTTATGAAAAACATACTGGAACAAAAGATCAAGGGCCGCAAGGCAAAGGTGGCAGTGATCGGTTTGGGCTATGTCGGCTTACCGCTGGCAGTGGCTTTTGCCCAAAAAGGATTTAGAGTTTTAGGGATCGATACCAGTATCCAACGCATCCAACGCATTAAGAACAAGGAAAGCTATATCGCGGATGTTACAAATGCTCAGATCGCGCGCCTGATGCGCAGCGGAAATCTGGCAGTGGCCGAGGATTTTGACCTGCTGACAGACGCGGATGCGATCATTATCTGCGTGCCGACACCCCTTAAGCGCAAATACACGCCTGATATTTCATATATAGTCAAAGCGGTGCGCAGTGTGGCTAAATACATCCGGCCGCAAACATTGGTGGTTTTGGAAAGCACCACTTATCCGGGAACGACCGAAGAGCTCATCAAACCGGAGTTGGAAAAATCCGGCCTTCTGGCGGGCAAGGATTTTTATCTGGCTTTCTCGCCGGAGCGCATTGACCCCGGCAATCCGCATTTTAAAGTGACCCAAATCCCTAAAGTAGTGGGAGGACTGACAGAGCATTCTACCCGGTTGACGCAGATGCTCTACGGACAGATCATCCCTCGTGTGCACGCCGTTTCATCATCCAGAGTCGCGGAGATGACCAAATTATTGGAGAATTCTTTCCGTATCGTTAATATCGGGTGGATCAATGAAATAGCCCAAATGTGTCATAAATTGGGGATAGATGTCTGGGAAGTCATTGAAGCGGCTTCAACTAAGCCTTTCGGCTTTATGCCTTTTTATCCGGGATTAGGGGTGGGCGGGCATTGCATTCCGGAAGACCCGTTATATCTTTACTGGAAGGCCAAACGTTACGGGTTTAATTCCAAATTTATCAAATTATCGGCGGACATTAACGCGCACATGCCGCATTATTGTTTGCACCGTCTGGAGATGATGCTGCCCAAGGCGCTGGCGCAATCAAAGATTTTAGTGGTGGGGGCGACTTATAAGAAAGATGTCACGGATTTGCGTAAATCTCCGTCGTTGAGATTGATAGAATTGCTGAAAGCCCAAGCCCAAGTGGATTATTTTGACCCCATGGTCCCGTATCTTAAATTAGGCGGCATTGA
>CAYNGE010000080.1:0-6337 GCA_964396865.1 uncultured Planctomycetales bacterium | reverse complement strand
GGCCGCTGTACAGCAAGGCCCTCAAGGACCATTCGTTTTCGTTGTTAAAGATGATCAGACCGTGACCGTGCGCCTGGTCACTCTTGGGGCGACCCAGGAAGACAATGTGGCTGTTAAGGACGGATTGTCAACGGGTGAGGTCGTGGTGGTGGAGGGAGCTGATAAATTGAAAGAAGGCAGTAAGGTCATATTAAAGGGACAAGATGCCGCGCCGGCTGCCAGTAAACATAAAAGATCTTCCACCAGCCCATCATCCGGCGGAGTTGGTCCATGAATCCTTCCCGCATATTTATTATGCGGCCTGTGGCAACTGTCTTATTGATGGTGGCCATTCTCCTGGCTGGCGGTGTCGCCTATTTTCAACTTCCCATCTCCGCTTTACCGCAAGTTGATTACCCTGTCATTCAAGTAGTCACTTTTTATCCCGGCGCCAGTCCTGATGTCATGTCGACAGCCATCACGGCTCCTTTGGAACGCGAGTTCGGCCAAATGCCGGGCCTTAATCAGATGCGGTCCACAAGTTCCGGCGGCAGTTCAGTCATCACCCTTCAATTCAGCCTGGATCTGAGCATTGACATAGCCGAGCAGGAAGTGCAGGCGGCCATCAATGAGGCCTCGAATTTATTACCGGCGGATTTGCCCAATCCGCCGATTTACAGCAAGGTCAATCCGGCTGACGCACCGATCTTGACTTTGGCATTAACTTCAAAGACCATGCCTTTGCCTCAGGTGGAAGATCTGGCAGATACGCGTCTTGCCCAGAAAATTTCCCAGTTATCAGGGGTCGGCCTTGTCAGTATCAGCGGCGGGCAGAGACCTGCCGTCAGGATCCAGGCAAACCCGACGGCACTGGCCTCCTATGGCATGACCGTGGAAGATCTGCGTACGGCCATTTCCGCCGCCAATGTCAATCAAGCCAAGGGAAGTTTTGACGGGGCACGACAGTCTTCCATCATCAATGCTAATGATCAGCTTCAATCCAGCAAAGAGTATCGACGACTGGTGGTGGCTTATCAAAACGGCGCGCCGGTATTATTGTCCGATGTGGCCAATGTCATTGATGACGTTGAAAATACCAAACAGGCGGCTTGGATGAACAAATCTCCGGCGGTGATCATTAACATACAGCGCCAGCCCGGCTTTAATGTCATTCAGGTCGTTGACGGTATTAAGAAGATGCTGCCGCAGTTGGAAAGTTCTCTGCCGGCATCCGTGCAGGTTTCTATATTGACGGACAGGACGACCACCATTCGTGCTTCGGTGGCAGATGTTCAATTTGAGCTCATGCTCGCGGTCGCGTTAGTCGTGATGGTCATTTTTTTATTTTTGCGCACTTTGGCCGGGACCATCATTCCCAGCATCGCGGTCCCGGTATCGTTAGTCGGTACTTTTGGGATCATGTATCTGTTGGGCTTTAGCTTGAATAATTTGTCTTTAATGGCCCTGACGATCGCGACGGGTTTTGTGGTGGATGACGCGATCGTGATGATCGAAAATATTTCCAGATATATTGAACAAGGTGAAACTCCTCTGCAAGCCGCGCTTAAAGGCTCGGGGCAAGTGGCTTTTACCATTCTTTCTTTGAGCATTTCTTTGATCGCGGTATTGATCCCGCTTTTATTTATGGGAGATGTGGTGGGCCGCCTGTTCCGCGAGTTTGCCGTCACCCTCGGGGTTACCATTGTCATTTCAGCGATCGTGTCGTTGACTTTGACGCCGATGATGTGCGCCAAATTACTTAAACATACGCCGCCCGAAAAACAGGGAAAGATTTATCATGCGTCTGAAGAAATATATCATAAAGTCATTGGGCAATACGGCCGGTCCCTGCAATGGGTATTGAAGCACCAGAATCTGACTTTGATGGTGGCCGCGGGAACGCTTGTTTTTACAGTATTATTGTATGTTCTTATCCCTAAAGGATTTTTCCCTATCCAGGACACTGGGATCATTCAGGGCATTTCCGAGGCCCCGCAATCGATCTCATTTCCTGCGATGGCACGGCGTCAGCAGCAGTTAGCTTCGCTCATCCTCAAAGACCCGGCTGTTGAAAATCTTTCCACGTTTATCGGAGTGGACGGCACCAACACGACCCTTAATAGCGGCAGGATCCTTATTAACCTCAAACCTATCGACGAACGCAAAATTTCCGCCAACGATATTATCCGCCGTTTGCAAAAAAAATTGGCTGTTGTAAAGGGGATCACGCTTTTTATGCAGCCGGTCCAGGACTTGACTGTTGATGATACGGTAAGCCGCACCCAATACCAGTACACTTTGGAAGACCCGGATGCCAATGAGCTTAATACCTGGGCGCCCAAGGTCGTCGATGCCTTGTCTGCCTTGCCGCAATTGCGTGATGTCGGCAGCGATGAACAGGCCAAGGGGCTGCAGGAGTCCATAGTCATTGATCGTGCCACCGCCTCAAGGCTGGGAGTGACGCCATCAGTTGTTGATAATAGTCTATATAGTGCTTATGGCCAGCGGATCGTGTCAACGATATTCACTCAGCTTAACCAATACCGGGTCATCCTCGAAGTAAAACCTGATTTTAAAAAGGGCCCCGGTAATTTGCATAATCTTTATGTGCGCGGCAGCAATAGCGCGCAAGTGCCGCTTGACGTGATCACCAAGTTTAAAGAAACGACGGGACCCTTGATCGTAAGCCACCTGGGACAATTCCCGGCGGTGACATTGTCATTTAATTTGGCGCCGGGGGTATCACTGGGGGACGCGGTCAATGCCATTGAGTCAACGACCAGGGACATGGGTATGCCCGGCAGTATCAGCGGCCAATTCCAAGGCACGGCCCAGGCTTTTCGATCGTCCTTGATCAATGAGCCCCTGCTCATTCTGGCGGCCCTGATCGTGGTGTATATAGTGCTCGGTATTTTGTATGAAAGTTATATCCATCCCATCACCATTCTATCGACACTGCCATCGGCGGGTGTGGGAGCGCTCCTGTCGCTTTTGATCTTCCGTACGGATTTTAGCGTGATCGCGTTGATCGGCCTCATCCTTTTGATCGGCATCGTCAAGAAAAACGGCATCATGATGGTGGACTTTGCCCTGGACGCCGAGCGCGAGGAAGGGAAAGCCCCTGTGGACGCCATCTATCAGGCCTGCCTTTTAAGGTTCCGGCCGATCATGATGACAACCATGTCGGCCATACTGGCCGCGGTACCTTTGGCTTTTGGCGGAGGCATGGGCGTTGAGCTGCGGCGTCCGTTGGGCATTACCATTATCGGTGGGCTTATATTCAGCCAAATACTCACTCTTTATACCACTCCGGTCATTTATTTGTGGTTTGACCGGGTGGGCAGGCGGCTTGGTTTAGGAACTTCAAAATGAGCATCTCGACGACATTTATCAAAAGACCTATTGCGACCACACTCTTGACAGTGGGAATTGTTTTGGCCGGGTTGATCGCTGTTTGGTTTTTGCCTGTATCCACATTGCCTAGAATGGACTTTCCTACGGTCAATGTATCCGCGTCCCTGCCCGGGGCAAGTCCGGAGACCATGGCTTCCTCCGTTGCGACACCTTTGGAACGTCAGCTTGCCCATATCGCGGGCGTCACTGAAATGACCTCCAGCAGCAGTTTGGGCGCCACCTCGATAACCGTACAGTTTGATCTAAGCCGCGATATTGACGGGGCCGCGCGCGATGTTCAGGCTGCGATCAACGCGGCACAGGATTATTTACCGGCGGACCTTCCCATCCATCCAACCTACCGCAAGGTCAATCCATCGGAAGCTCCGATCCTTATTTTATCGCTGACATCCGATACCATGACTAAAGCGGACATCTATGATGTTGCGGACAGCGTCCTGTCGCAAAAATTGTCCCAAGTGGATGGCGTAGGCCAGGTCATCATCGGGGGTGGCGCGTCAAGGGCTGTTCGGGTGGAACTTAATCCAACGGCTTTAAATAAATACGGCATCGGTCTTGACGCCGTGCGTTCCGCCATCAGCGCTACGAATGCGGACCGTCCTAAAGGGCAGTTGGCCAATGACAGCAAAACTTGGGAGATCCAAACTAATGATCAGCTTTTTGCCGCCAAAGACTATCGTCCGATCATCGTCGCTTACTTAAATGGCCGCCCGGTACGGTTAACAGATGTGGGCGACGTGCAGGATTCGGTGGCGGATATTCGTAACACGGGGCTCGTCAACGGCAAGTTAGCCATACCTGTGATCATATTCCGCCAGCCGGGGGCGAATGTCATCAAAACGGTCGATGCTGTCCTTAAACTACTTCCGCGGCTACGGGCATCTATTTCTCCGGCTATTGATCTTTCGGTTGTTCTTGACAGGTCGCCCACCATCCGTTCATCAATGAAAGAGGCCCAACGGACGGTTGTGATCTCGGGCATATTGGTGATTTTAGTGGTGTTCCTTTTTTTACGGAATGTCAGAGCAACCCTTATTCCGGGGATTGTCGTCCCGGTGTCGATCATCAGCACCTTTGGGGCGATGTACCTTTTGCATTTTAGTTTGGACAATCTCTCGTTGATGGCGCTGACAGTCGCCACCGGTTTTGTCGTCGATGATGCCATCGTGGTGGTGGAAAACATTACGCGCTATCTGGAAAAAGGCATGGCTCCTAAAGAAGCAGCCATACGGGGGGCCCAAGAGGTAGGCTTTACTATTCTTTCGATGAGCACTTCCCTTGTCGCTGTATTTATCCCCATACTATTGATGGCAGGGGTTTTGGGGCGCCTGTTCCGTGAGTTCGCCCTGACGCTGTCAGCGGCCATTTTGATCTCCATGGTAGTTTCTTTGACAACGACCCCGATGATGTGCGCCATACTTTTAAGATCTAAAAAAGAAGAGACCCATGGCCGGCTCTTTAAGGCCAGCGAAGGAGTGTTTAACTGGATGCACCGCAGCTATGAGAAGAGCTTGTCATGGGCATTGCGGCATCAGGGGTTTATGCTGACTTTAACTTTATCCGCCCTTGTGATCAGTATTATTTTGTTTACTGTTGTTCCTAAAGGATTCTTTCCCCAGCAGGATACCGGGCGTTTGGGCGGGAGTATCCAGGCTTCTCAAGACATATCATTCCAATCGATGGAGAAGAAATTAAAGGCGGTGGTCAATATTATTCAAAAGGACCCGGCGGTTGATACGGCGGTAGCGTTCACGGGGAGCGGAGGAGGGTCCTCCAGAAATACGGCACGGATGTTTATAGTGTTAAAGCCCCTGGAAGTGCGCAAGGTCACAGCCGACCAGGTGATCGCACGTCTGCGTAAAAAATTGGCAGCGGTGCCCGGCGCGCCGGCGTATCTTCAGTCGGTCCAGGATTTGACCATCGGAGGGCGCATGAGCAACGCGCAATACCAATACACCATTCAGGCGGACAATTTAGGAGATTTATTGACGTGGTCACCGAAAATAGAAGCCGCGTTACGTCAATTGCCTCAAATAGCCGATTTAAGCAGCGATAAGCAAAACAAAGGCCTGGAGACTGATCTGGTGATCGACCGCAAGACAGCATCGCGGCTGGGTGTTACCGCCCAGGAAATAGATAGCACCCTCTACGATGCCTTTGGCCAACGGGAAGTGTCGACCACGTATGTGCAGTTAAACCAATACTATGTCGTGATGGAGGTTGCGCCAAAATACTGGCAGCGTCCTGAAACATTAAAAGAGATCTATGTGGCGGCATCGAACGGGACTTTAGTGCCTTTAAGCGCGTTTGCCCATTATGCAACTTCAACTACGTCCTTGGCCGTTGCTCATCAGGGCCAATTCCCGGCGATCACCTTCTCGTTTAATCTGCCGTTAAATGTGCCGCTGGGCAATGCCGTCAAAGCTGTCAATGCCGCGATGAATAAGATCATGCTGCCCGCGACCATCCACGGCAGTTTTCAGGGCACGGCCCAGGCTTTTGAATATTCCCTGAGCAATGAGCCGGTTTTGATCTTAACGGCGCTGTTGGCTGTTTATATTGTGCTGGGTATTTTGTATGAAAGTTATATTCATCCGATCACTATTCTCTCGACGCTGCCTTCAGCCGGTGTGGGGGCGCTGCTCGCTCTTTTTATTTGCCACACAGAATTAAGCATCATTGCGATCATTGGTGTTATACTTTTAATCGGTCTTGTCAAAAAGAACGGGATTTTGATGGTGGACTTTGCCCTTGACGCCGAGCGCCTGGAAGGGAAAAACTCGCGTGATTCGATCTATGAGGCCTGTCTTCTTCGGTTCCGTCCCATTATGATGACGACGATGGCGGCGATCTTCGGTTCACTGCCGTTAGCATTGGGCTGGGGCATGGGCTCAGAAATTCGAAGACCTTTGGGCATTGCTATTATCGGCGGACTTATTTTTAG
>CAYNGE010000079.1:0-6351 GCA_964396865.1 uncultured Planctomycetales bacterium | reverse complement strand
GCCACTTCGGGCCAATTAATAATGGGGGCAAAGTAAGTGCCGCCGATACCGCCCAAATTAGAGAGCGTAAAAGATCCGCCCTGCATTTCTTCTATAGTGATTTTGTGTAAACGGGCACGTTCTGCCATTGCTGTCAGCTCATCAGAGATCTGTTCAATGGTCATTTTGTCCACATTTTTTAACACCGGCACCAGAAGTCCGCGGTCGGTGTCAACGGCCACCCCGATATTGATATAATCTTTGAAAATGATCTCTTGCGTCGCCATGTTGACGCTGGCGTTAAATTGCGGGAATTTTCTCAAGGCAGTGGCCGCCACTTTAATGAGGAATGGGGTTATGCTCATTTTTTTAGTGGCGGAAATGTCCTTGCGTAATTTTTCTAATTCAGTGATATCAGCTTTATCGTATTGGGTGACATGAGGGATGCTCTGCCATGCCAGCGACATGTGCTCCGCGGTTTTTTTGCGGACATTGTTCATGGATTGGCGGTGTATGGGCCCCCATTTGCTAAAATCAGGCAGCGGCGACATCACTACACCCGCATTACAGACCGTGCGGGAGGTGTTAAGCGTTTTGCAATAGGCTTTAACGTCGTTTGCGGAAATACGTCCGCCCGGGCCTGTCCCAGGGACAAGGGCTATATCAATACCCAATTCGCGCGCCAATAAACGTACCGACGGCGCTGCAGGGACATCAGAGCGCACCGGGAGAGAAGGGGTGGTTGTCATTTGTGAAGGTTCGGGTGGCGCTGGCTGATTTCCCTGGGATGCTTTCGCATTCAAAGGTGTCTCGCTTGGCGGCGGGCTGGGGGACACGTTTTGTTGTTCTTTTTGAACATGTCCCCCGGTCGGCAAAGGTTGAGCTTGTGCGTTTGAAGAATCTGATAATTTTAAAATCGTCTCTCCAACCTTAATGACCGCGCCGTTTTTGACCAGGACCTCACTTACAACTCCATCAGCGCTGGAAGGCACCTCCAAGACAGCCTTATCCGTTTCTAATTCCAGGATATTTTGTCCTTTTTTGATGGCATCCCCGTTCTTGACCAAGATCTTAGTAACGGTGCCCTTGGAAATATTTTCACCTAATTCAGGAAGTTTTAGTTCAGTCATAATTACTCCAAACTACGAAATCATCGGGTTTAGCTTATTAGGATCAATTTTTAATTCTTTTTGGGCCTTAGCTAATACATCGGCCCCGAGTTGTTTTTGTTCATACAAAGTCACCAGGGCGGCCCAAACAATATGTTTGGCATCCACTTCAAAGAAATCGCGCAAAGCTTCTCGGCTTTCCGACCGGCCGAATCCGTCGGTGCCAAGCACCGTATAAGGACCCGGGACCCATTGACGGATGGAATCAGCAAGTATTTTCATGTAATCGGTGGCTGCCACAAACACGCCTTTTTCGTTTTGAAGCGTTTGCGTGACATAAGGCACGCGGGCTTTTTTGACGTTAAGCAAATTCTCACGTTGGGCATGCAGTGCCTCGCGGCGCAGTTCATTGTAACTGGTCGCAGACCACACATCGGCGGAGACATTATATTTTTCTTCCAGGATTTTTTGGGCTTCCAGGACCTGGTTCATGATGGCCCCGGATCCCATCAAATGCGCTTTTAATCCGGATTTTTTAGCAGACCGGTTAAAACGGTACAGGCCTTTGATGATGCCTTCCTTGGCGCCTTCAGGCATAGGGGGCATGCCGTAATTTTCATTACCGACGGAAATATAATAAAACACGCTTTCCTGATTTTCATACATGCGTTGGATGCCGCTGCGGATAATAACCGCGATCTCATAGGCAAAGGCCGGGTGATAGGAAATAAGATTAGGCACTGTTGAGGTCAAAAGATGCGTATGGCCGTCCTGGTGCTGCAGGCCTTCGCCGTTTAAAGTGGTGCGTCCGGAGGTGGCCCCAACGAGAAATCCTTTAGTGCGCAAATCACCCGCGGCCCACACCAAGTCACCCACGCGCTGGGGCCCAAACATGGAATAATAGGTATAGAAGGGCACCATTGGAATATTATGGCTGGCATAGGCTGTTCCGGCGGCGATAAAAGAGGAGATGGAGCCGGCTTCTGTGATCCCTTCTTCTAAAATTTGGCCGTCTTTGGCTTCTTTATAGTACATCAGGTTCTCTGAGTCGACAGGTTCATAGAGCTGACCGACACGGGAATAGATCCCACATTGACGGAAAAGGCCTTCCATGCCGAAGGTGCGCGCTTCATCGGGAATAATGGGCACAATCAATTTGCCGATCGTCTCATCGCGCAGTAGTTTGGCCACGACCCGCACATAAGCCATGGTCGTCGATACCGGCCGGCCTTCAGTGCCTTTATAAAATTCTTCAAAAATTTCTTCCGACGGAGCTTTAAGGACGTTTGAGCCCGTGTGTCTGAGCGGAAGATAGCCTCCCAAGGCCTTGCGGCGTTCGCGTAAATACTGCATTTCCGGGGAATTTTCATCAGGCTTGTAAAAAGGCGCTTTGGCAACTTCGGCATCAGAGATAGGGATATTAAAACGCGTGCGGAATTCTTTAAGTTCCTCTTCATTGAGCTTTTTTTGCTGATGGGTGATATTTTTACCTTCATCGGATTCTCCCAAACCGTAACCTTTGATGGTATGGGCCAGGATGACCGAAGGGGCCCCTTTGTATTCCACCGCGGCTTTATAAGCAGCGTAGACCTTTTCCGGATCATGGCCGCCGCGTTTCAGGCGGTGTATTTGTTCGTCCGATAAATGTTCCACCATCTTAAGCAATCGCGGGTCTTTGCCGAAAAAATGTTCGCGGATGTAGGCTCCGGACGAAACCACATATTTTTGATATTCACCATCGACAACTTCTTCCATGCGCCGGGCCAATAAACCATCAGTATCTTTTTCTAATAACGGGTCCCAATCTTCACCCCAGAGGACTTTGATCACGTTCCAGCCGGCCCCTCTGAAGAGGGCTTCCAATTCCCGGATGATCTTGCCGTTTCCCCGCACGGGCCCGTCCAAACGCTGCAAATTGCAGTTGATGACAAAGATCAAATTATCCAATTTTTCCCGTGAGGCCATGGTCAAAGCGCCCAGGGATTCCGGCTCATCGGATTCGCCATCGCCCATGAAAACCCAGACTTTGTTGTCATCCGGTGGTTTAAGGCCGCGGTCTTCCAAATAGCGGTTAAACCGGGCCTGGTAGATGCCCATAATAGGGGAGAGCCCCATGGAAACTGTTGGGAATTGCCAAAATTTGGGCATAAGCCAGGGGTGGGGATACGAGGAGAGACCGCCTCCGGCAGAAAGTTCTCGTCGGAAATTGTTTAAATTGGTTTCCGTCAGGCGGCCTTCCATAAAGGCGCGGGCATAAATTCCCGGGGAGGCATGCCCCTGGAAATAAACCAGATCTCCGCTATTTGTTTCTGTGGCCCCGCGGAAAAAGTGATTGAAGGCGATCTCATAAAGTGTCGCGCAAGAGGCATAGGTCGAAATATGCCCGCCTACTCCGTCGGCAGCTTTATTGGCCCGCACCACCATGGCCATAGCATTCCAGCGGATGATGGATTTTATACGGCGTTCCAACTCACGGTTGCCCGGGAAAGCCGGTTGCTTATTCTTGGGAATGGTGTTGATATAAGGAGTATTATAAGTAAAGGGGAGAGTAACGCCTGATTCCTGGGCCCGGATTTGGAGCTGCTGCAGGAGATACTGCACCCGGTCAGGCGGAGCGCTGTTAAGGACATAGTCAAGTGAAGCGAGCCATTCCTTAAGTTCTACGTCATCTGGCGCCGGATCTTTGCTGACATTTACGTCATCACTCATACAAGCACCTTAAATATAATGCCGGAGGAGAGATTTGAACTCTCAAGGCTTTCGCCATACGCTTCTGAGACGTACGCGTATACCAATTCCGCCACCCCGGCTTATAAACCGCATCCAGACAAAATTCTTTCGAGAGTATAATAACGGCACGAAATTTATCTGTCAACAAGAAGCCTCGGCTGTTATAATTGACACCTGTAATGCCGACAATCGCCACCAATAAAAAAGCTTATCACAATTATCACCTTCTCGACAAATGGGAATGCGGCATTGCCTTAAACGGCGGTGAAGTCAAGTCCCTGCGGGCAGGCGGAGCCAGTTTTACCGACGCTTTTGCCTTTATCGACAAAGGCGAGTTGTACCTTTACAACTTGCATATCAGCCCTTATGAGCAGGCAAGCTTCATGAATGAAGAGCCTGCCCGTCCCCGCAAACTTTTGGTGCATGCCAAAGAGATCGAACGCATCAACGGTCAGTTGACCCGCAAAGGATTGACGCTTATTCCGACCAAGATTTATTTTAATAGCCGCGGTTGGGCCAAGGTGGAAATTGCCGTTGGGCAGGGTAAGAAATTATACGACAAGCGCCAGGATCTCAAAAAGAGTGAAATTAAACGAGAAATTGACCGTTCGATCAAAAGAAAACGATAGCTAAA
Source organism: uncultured Planctomycetales bacterium (assembly GCA_964396865.1). Lineage (GTDB taxonomy): Bacteria > Omnitrophota > Gorgyraeia > Zapsychrales > Fredricksoniimonadaceae > JABDGZ01. The sequence continues at coordinate 1,899 of CAYNGE010000079.1, read as the reverse complement.
CAAGAAACTGGGGCCCCTTCCTCGAACTTGCCAAAATCTTAAAATCGCGTTAAAATATAAATGTTCTGCTCTTTCTAATGGGGGTGATTGGTTTCGACTTGTGTTATTCGGGTATAGGCGGCGTGCCGCAGAAGCTTGGTCGGCTGCGTTAAAAATCCAGGCACAAATTAAACGCTAACGAAAAAACGTTGACGTATAACCATGTCATGAACCTGTTCTCGATGAGCCCTGCTCTTCCTGAACCGGCCATGCCATTGGTTCAAGCCCCGCTTATCTAAAATAAGCGGGCCCTTTTACTTGTCTAGCCTGTAGATAGGATAAAAGGTCATGAACAGGCTGGTTTCGCCAGATGCCTTCAATGGCGGAACAAGATCATAGAAGGCTGGTCCCGAAACAATCCTGTTTGCCGGAGGGTGAGGGATGAGAGAAAAGTAGACAAAATACACATGTAGACGCTTATATTACGAGACTCAAGGACCCGAGTTCGATCCTCGGCACCTCCACCATGTATTATCAAGGACCGTAAGCTGATATGAGTTGGCTTACGGTTTTTTTATTAATGTGCTTTGAATTTTATTGTTGCCGATTTTGAGCCGCATTTGATATAATTTAAAAAAAGGAGGGGACATGCAAGGACAAATAGATAAAATTTATGGGTATTTGACGCAGTTCGGTATTAATTTTATTGCGGCCGTACTTATTTTTATTATCGGCAAATGGGCGGCCCGCATCGTTTCTAAGCTATTTGAAAGATTTTTACTTAATGCAAAAGTGGAGAAAACTCTTGCTGTTTTTGGGAAGAATATTGTTCATTTTACGGTCCTTGTCTTTGTCATCATTGCGGCTCTTAATAAAATCGGGGTTGAGACTAATTCTTTTTTGGCTATCATTGGCGCTGCCGGTCTGGCCGTCGGGTTGGCTCTTCAGGGATCACTTTCTAATTTTGCGGCCGGAGTGATGATGATTATTTTTAAGCCATTTAGCTTGGAAGATTATATTGAAGCCGGTGGGGCTGAGGGAACAGTAACGGAGATCCAGATATTTAACACCATTATTACCACCAAAGATAATAAGCGCGTCATAGTCCCTAACGCCAAGATCACTGGTGATAAAATTACCGTTTATCCTAAATAATAATAGTCACAAAAATAAAGAAATTTGTTTGGGACTAAATATGCTGATAAAAATTTTACGCATTCTTGCAAAAACAATTCTTGGAATATTTCTATTTTATGTAATTACCGGTTTTATTATCATCCCGCTGGTCCTGATATGGGCCATTCCTGCCCAAGGCACAAAACTTCTTAAACACCCCGTTCATGTAAGTTCGGTTGCGTTTAATCCTTTCTCGTTGCAACTCACCGTAAAAGGTTTTGAGATCTTAGATGATCAAAAGCAGGCTATGGTTGGTTTTGATAAATTATTTGTGCATGTGAGCTTTATTGATCTTTTTAAGAAAATTTATCGTGTGGAAGCTTTCGAATTGGACGGGCTTAAAATTAACGCCGAGCTATTGTCCGGCAATCAGATCAATCTTTTAGAGCTAGTTCCCCAAGGCATGGCTCCGCCCAAGGCTCAGAGTCAGGAGAAGGCCCAGCCCTTACCCGTGATCATCATTGATTCTATTGCCTTGCATCAAGGGCAGGTTTTCTTTACCGATAAAACCATTAAGCCCAATTTTTTAACGAAAATAGGGGCTATAGAATTGCTTATTTATAATGTAACAACCAATCCAAAGGACCAGGCTAAGGTCGATTTTCACGCTCTATTAGATGATAAGGGAAAGATTTCAACGCAAGCGACCCTTGAACCCTTAAGCAAGCCGTTGGAAATGGAAACAACTTTTAGCCTTGATGATTACGCTTTAAATGTTTTGACACCATATGTCGGCAAATATAC
>CAYNGE010000078.1:0-6400 GCA_964396865.1 uncultured Planctomycetales bacterium | reverse complement strand
TATTTATGTTTTAACAAAAGAGCAGTTATTGGGTTTGGAATTGTTCGCGGATAAGAAGGCGGAGAATTTATTGAAAGCCATTGCTCAAAGCAAACTCAAACCCTTGTCCAAATTTTTATTCGGCCTCGGTATTGCCAATATCGGCATTAAAGCATCTGTAAATTTAGCTGGGCATTTTGGGTCTTTGGATGCTATTATAAACGCGTCTCCTGAAGAGCTGCAAAATATTGATGAGGTAGGGCCGGTCATGGCCCAGTCAGTGGCAGCGTATTTCAAACAGTCCCAGGTTAAAAAACTATTAGCAAGGCTTAAGGCGGCGGGGTTAAATTTATCCGAACCCAAGTCCGTTTCGTCGGGAAATCGCCTGGAAGGAAAAACATTCGTATTTACCGGCGAGCTGACCGGGCTTACGCGTGAGCAGGCAGGTCTTTGGACGCAAAGTCAGGCCGGCCGTGTGGTTTCGGTCTTGAGCCGGAAAGTGGATTATCTGGTGGCCGGTGAAAATCCCGGTTCTAAATTGACGAAAGCTAAGGCATTGGGTATAAAGATATTAAACCAAAAAGATTTCGAGGCCATTTTTCTAAAATGATTTAAGGAAATGGCGCCTCTCTGGTGTTATTTGAGAAATAGAAATTTTTGTGGAAGGAGTTGCACATGGTTAGTTTAAGGCAGCGCGGGAAGGCAGTGGTAGTCATAGCGGGGCTTTTGGTAATAAGTATGTCCTTAAGCTCATGTGATACGTTGCGTCAGAAATTCACCCGTCAAAAAAAACATGGGGAAGAAGATCAAAGCATTGTTCCGGTGCTCCAACCCGAAGAATACCCGGCGCCCGAACTTAATCCGGAGCACAACTATAAAGAACATTATGATCTCATCAAAGCCTGGTACAACGATCTATGCGAAGACGTCAACGATAAGACTGCCACCGCAAGGTATTCACGCTATATCATCCGTGAAGTCACCAACCATATTACAGAAATGCAGAAATTGGTGGATGCTCCGACCCAGGCGAATTTGGTCAAGTTAGCCGGTTTTCTGGATTACTATAGATCTTCTTTGGATGAGCCATGGCCAGCGCGTAATGTATCGCGCATTGAAAGCGATTTGCGCGCTTTTGACCGTTTTTTGCGCGACCATTTGCGCGCGGACAGGATCAAAGGGCATTTCGTTAAAGCCAACTGATGAAAGCATTTATTGATGAGTTCATGAATTATCTATCCGTCGAGCGCGGGCTTGCTTCCAATACGCTTTTAGCCTACAGGCGCGACCTTGATAAGTACACGGATTATCTTTCCCAAAAAGGCATAAAATCCTCTGAGAAGGTCAGCCGTGAACATATTTCCAATTTTATGTTTGATCTAAAAAAGCAGGGCATGTCCGCCGGCAGCATTTGCCGGAATTTGGCAGCGGTCAAGATGTTCCACCGTTTTTTAGTGCGGGAGAATTTGAGCCGGGAAGATCCCACCACTTTGGTGGACACTCCGAAATTGTGGCAACGCATCCCGCCGGTGTTGACTCAAGGCGAAATGGAAGCAATGATCAATGCCGCCTCGGGTAAAAAAGGACAGCAGATCAGGGATCAGGCGATACTGGAAATTTTTTATGCCAGCGGCCTGCGGGTTTCCGAATTATCGGATCTAAAGACGACCAGTGTTAATTTCGACGGGGGTTTTGTGCGGGCGGTAGGCAAGGGCAGTAAAGAGCGGATCATTCCTTTGGGGAAGAAGGCGCGTGAAGCCCTGCAGAAGTATTTAGACTTAGCCCGTCCTAAATTATTAAAAGGAAAAACCAGCGATGTTTTATTCTTAAGTCGTTTGGGCAAAAGGATCAGCCGTCAGAGCTTATGGACGACGATCAAATTCTACGCGCACCGCGCGCATATAAAGAAAGTAATTAAACCGCATACTTTACGCCATACTTTTGCCACTCATTTATTGGAACATGGGGCGGATCTGCGCTCTGTTCAGGAAATGTTAGGGCACGCGGATATTTCCACAACCCAGATTTACACGCATGTGGACCGTGAGCGTTTAAAGGGCGTGCATAAACAGTTTCATCCAAGAGGGTAGTGTAAATTATGAAAAATTTATTATCCCGTTTAAATCCCGGATCTTTTGTCTTGGTAGGGACAATCGGGCTCTTGGCCCAAGACCAAGATGTGGCGGCTTATTTGGTCGGCGGACCTGTCAGGGACCTGATGTTAAAGCGCCCTACTGCCGATTTGGACATTACCGTTGAGGGCAACGCCATACGCCTGGCTGATAGTTTTGCGGCTGTGTATCGCGGCGCCAAAGTTGTGCGTTATCCCGCTTTTAAGACGGCGACGGTCCATTTGTCCGACGGCCGTTTGGTTGATTTTGCCACTGCCCGGAAGGAAACATATGCGCGCGGCGGCGCCTTTCCGGCCGTTGCTCCCTGCGATATTAAACATGACCTTTTCCGTCGTGATTTTACGGTCAATGCCATGGCCATTGCCATTAATCCCAAAATTTGGGGCAAATTGATAGATCCTTTTAAGGGAAAAACTGATCTGGTTTTAAAAAGGATCCGCATTTTGCATGCCAAAAGTTTTCTGGATGATCCCACGCGTATTGTGCGGGCGGCCCGTTTTAAAGCGCGGCTTGGGTTTGGGATGGAAACCAACACCCTTAAAATTTTAAAGTCCGCCGTAAAAGACAAAGCGCTTGATACGATCAAGCCGCAGAGGTATCTTAAAGAATTTAATAAGATCTTAAAAGAGCCCAAATCGCGGGAAGCCATCAAATGTTTAAAATTATGGGACGCTTATAAAGATAATATCATCGGGTGACCGGTATTCATAACCAGGAGCGCAAGAAATGCGTATTGAAAAAGTCAATTCATCGATCAAACGGGAACTCGCCACCATGCTTGAGTTGGGAGAAATTCACGACCCGAGGATCTCTTTTGTGACTATTCTCAATGTTGATGTCAGCAAAGATCTGCAGCATGCGCGGGTCAAGTTCAGCACGCTCTCCGACGACCCCAAGGACATCAAGGCCGCGGTCAAAGGTTTCGAAAGCAGCCGGGGGTTTATCCGCAAGCTGATCAGCCAGCGGGTGGCACTGCGTTATACGCCGGAATTTCAGTTTATATATGACAAGAGCGTCAAGTTTGCGGCCCAGGTTGATAAGATTTTGGAAGAAATTAAAAAGTTGGAACCAGCTCAAGGAGGAGGCCAAGGGAATGAAGGCTTTTAACGCGGTTTTAAATGTCATCCGGCGCCACCGGAAATTTTTGGTGACCACCCATCATAACCCCGATGCTGATGCCATCTCATCGGTGTTGGCCGTAGGCCTGTTTTTAAAAAGTAAGGGCAAGCAGGTTTATATGCTCAATGAAGACGCGTGTCCCGATTGGCTTAAATTTTTGCCCGCGACCTCCATTCTTAAAAAAGCAAGCGAGGTTGCGCGTTTGGATTATGACGCGGCCATTGTGCTGGATTGCGGCGATTTGAAACGCATCGGCGGCGTCAGGCGATTTATTAAAGAAGACAAACCTTTGGTCAATATAGATCACCACATGACCAATGAACGCTTTGGCAGTGTCAATGTGGTCAGGCCGAAGGCTTCTTCCGTTTGCGAGATAATATTCGATCTCTTTAAAGAAGCCCGGCATCCTCTCAATCGTAATTTAGCGCTCCTTCTTTACTCTGGGATCATGACCGATACAGGATCATTCCGCTATGATAATACTTCCGCGCTTTGCCATAAGATGATCGGGGAGCTTATGTCCTATAAGATCTCAGCGGCCCGGATGTACAAACATCTTTATACCGGCATACCGGTCGTCGATATGAAACTATTTACGGATGTTATCCATAAGGCCCGCCTGCTTTATGACAATAAAGTTTATTGTGTGACCCTGCCTAAGAAAATAGAATCCCGTTTTTCTAAAAGTTTCGATTTGAGGGAAAAAATGTTCACTTTTTTGCGCTCGGTGGAAGGGATCGAGGTGATCGTCATTTTAACGGAATTAAATCCCAAAGAAACGCAGGTGAATTTGCGCAGTCAGGGGGATTTTGACGTAGCCTCCCTGTCCCAGCAATTCGACGGCGGAGGGCATCGTAAAGCGGCCGGCTGCAAAATTTATGAGCCTTTAGCTCTTGCCGAAAAAACGATCTGCCAGGCTTTGGGTAAAAAATTATGGATCAAGCGCTCATAGACAATTCCCTGCAGGGAATTATGGTGATCAATAAGCCTTCTGGGTTAACGTCCCATGACGTGGTGGCTTTTGTCCGCCGTAAATTTAAAATGCGCCGCGTGGGACACGCAGGTACGCTAGATCCCATGGCCACCGGCGTTCTGGTCATTTTGCTTGGAAGATCCACCCGGCTTTTTGATAAATTCGTTGCCTTTGATAAATCCTACCGGGCTACCTTGCGCTTAGGATTAAAGACCGCCACTGCGGATATCATGGGGCAGGTCTTGCAGGAAAGGCCGTATGCTGCCATTGATGAGGAAAAGATCAAGGATGTTTTCGCGCGTTTTATCGGCACCATCGAGCAGATGCCGCCCATGGTTTCCGCGGTCAAGCATAAAGGCGAGCGTTTATACAAAATAGCGCGTCAGGGCAAGACCGTTGAGCGCGTGGCCCGCAAAGTCCGTATTAATGAATTAAAGATCCTGCAATGCCGTCCGCCTGATGTGGAATTCTTGATGAGCTGTTCCAAAGGGACTTATGTGCGTCAATTAGCCGAGGATGTGGGTGAAGTTTTAGGGTGCGGGGCGTGTATTTCTCAAATCGAACGTACCAAGGTCGGTCCTTTTGAAATTAAAGATGCCGTAATTATGGAAAATATCAGTGAAAGTCATATTCTTAAGCCGATCTAAACTGCGTTTTAACAAGACCAGCGCCGCCATCGGTATTTTCGACGGAGTGCATCGCGGGCATCAATATTTGATCAAACAGATGCTGGCACATGCCAAGCGTCTTAAAGCCAAACCCGTGGTGATCACTTTCTTTCCCCACCCGGCCCATGTGCTGGTGCCCAATGTAAAATTAGGGTATTTATCTTCGTTACAAGACCGGCTTGCCCTTTTTAATGATCTGGGCGTGGCCGTTTGTATCGTGGTGCGTTTTAATCTTGGTTTTGCCCATATGGAGCCGCAAAAATTCATTAAAAATATTTTAGTTAAGAAATTAGGGGTCCGGGCCGTATTTGTCGGGGATGATTTTCGTTTCGGTAAAGACAGAAGCGGGGACATTACTTTGCTTCAAAAATTGGGAAAAATATACGGCTATGAAGCGCACGCGGTGTCCCAGATCAAAGGCGGACGAACGGTTATCAGCAGCACGCGTATACGCCAATTAATAGGTAAAGGCCGATTAAATGAGGCTGCGCGCCTGTTGGGCAGGCCGGTGTCCATCTCCGGATGTGTGGTCAAGGGTTCCGGGCGCGGCAGGACCTTGGGGTATCCCACGGCCAACATTGCTTATGAGGCCGATATTCTTCCGCCGCAGGGGATCTATGTTGTTAGAGTTTTACGGGGTAAGAAAACTTATTTAGGCCTTGCCAATATAGGCACACGGCCTTCGTTTGAAAAACAAAATTCCAAACTGCTTTTGGAAGCGCATATACTTGATTTTTCCGGGAATATCTATGGTCAGCATTTGCAGGTGGAATTCTTAAAAAAAATCCGCAACGAAAAAAGATTTTCCAACTCGCAGGGTCTAATCCGGCAGATCCAAAAAGACGAATCCCTCGCCCGGAAATACTTCGCTTAAAAAAGAACCTTTGTGTATTGACAACCATGGGCAGCAGGTCTATACTTTCATTTAAGTGGAGCAAAGTGGAGGAAGGTGGAGTAAATGTTTTACGGTGAATACAGTCATGGCATTGATAATAAAGGCCGTTTGATCTTGCCTGCCCGCTTTCGCGAGGTAGCCAAAGAAAACGGCATTGATAAATTTTTTGTCACCCGCGGTTTGGACAAATGTATTTTTATGTTCGCGGAAGGGGAGTGGCGTCTGCAGGAGCAGCGGTTTAAAAATCTCTCCTTTACCAAAGGCGAGGCGCGTTCCTTTAACCGTATGTTTTTTTCCGGCGCTGTCGAAGTCTTACCGGACAAACAGGGGCGTTTCATTATCCCGCAGTATCTTAAAGATTTTGCCGGCATCAAAAAAGACGCGGTGGTCATAGGGATTTCAAATCGTATCGAAATTTGGGAAACGACTTTGTGGCGGGAATTTTTTAGCAGATCGAGCGGAGACTTTGAGAAAACCGCGGAGCATATGCTGGATGTGGATTAAGGTTCCATGAGCGAAGCGTCTCATATTCCCGTTATGCCGCGACAAGCCCTTGAGTTATTGCGCTTGCCCAAAGGTGGAGTGGCGGTGGATGGGACATTAGGTTTGGCCGGACACGCTTTGTTGATGGCCC
>CAYNGE010000077.1:0-6422 GCA_964396865.1 uncultured Planctomycetales bacterium | reverse complement strand
TCAATGGACTGGAATATCTGCGCCCCATTGACAACTACCTTGATACCGCGGGTCTCCTGGACCTCAATGATGGTCGCTTCCAGCTGTTTTTTGAGCACGTCCGCCTGTTTTTTCATTTCCATAAGCTTCTTGACTTGATCAAACATGAGATCTCCTTAATATATATAGTCTAATAAAAATCTTTTATACCTTATATTTCGTTTTTTTGCAAGCAAGATTACTGCTGCAACCTCATGGCCACATCATATAAACTATTAATTAAAAATCTTTGCAAAAAGATAATGATAAAGAAAACGATGATAGGCGAAATATCAATGCCCATGGGCGGCAGAAGGCGGCGCACGGGTTCAAGGACCGGTTCAGTCACGCGTACCAGAAACTGCACTATCGGATTAAACGGATCCGGATTGACCCAGCTGATCAAAGCGCGGACCAAGATCAACCAGTACATAATGGTCAGTAGAATGTTGATGACGGCAGCCAACGCGTCTATAAAATTGCTCAGCACAAACATAAAACGGAGCCCTCCTCGCCCTTAAAAAACTTTAAACAAATTGCCTTCCAGGACCTTTTCATCAACCCGGTTAAGAAGTTTCCTGGTTTTAATGGAAATGTATTTCCATTCGTGCAGCACATCTTGCATGCCGTCGCTGGTTGCCTGCAGGGAAATGGCCGTACGGGTAATGACCGCCGCCATGTTCTCCACGTTTAAGGGGTCCTCCCCGATAATGGGAGCGGTCAGATCAAACGGTTCCAGGGAATGATCTTCGCTGATCTCAATGAATTTCTGACCCAAAACACCTTCGGTCATGATGCTGATCTTGGAGCATTTCCTAAACTCAAATTCATATTTTTTAAAAATATCCATCCGTACCCTGAGACTGCGCCCTTCAACGGGCTGGGGCAAAAAATCCACGGCGCCGACGATACCCACGTCAACCCCGGAAATACGGATGGGCGAACCCTCCACCAGGCCGCCCACCTCATGGAACAGCGCGGTGACCTGGAATTTCGGTTCTGTAAGACCGCGATCAATGCCAATAATAAACACACTGACCACGATCAGGGCCAGGCCTATGATAAAAAATAAACCCGCCGCTAATTTTTTAATATATCCGTCGTTGTTTTCCATAATCCTCCCTGCCCCGTCTTTGGTCCCGCCTTGGGCGGGATCTTTGACGCGGCCTCAAGCGATCCCTGCCTGCAGGAATTGACGCACAAAAGGCTCCTGTGATCCTTTTAACTGCTCCGGCGTCCCTATGGCCGCGACGCGAGATTCATTGATGATGATGAGCCGATTGGCAATACGAAATGAGTTATTGACATCATGCGATGTGATGACCGTAGTTGAGCCTATCTGCCGGGACACGTGAGCGATAAGATCCGATATGTCGTGGCTGCGGATAGGGTCCAGGCCTGAAGTCGGCTCATCGCACAAAAGCACCTTTGCTCCCAATACAATGGCCCGGGCCAAACCCACCCTTTTTTTCATGCCGCCGCTGAGTGTATTGGGGAATTTGGATTCCACCCCATCCAAATCCACGAGTTTTAAAACTTCGCGCACCCGGGCCGCCACCTCTGCGGGTTTAAAAAGAGTGTGCTCCCGCAAGGGAAAAGCCACATTATCAAACACATCCATAAAATCGTATAAAGCTCCTTCCTGAAACAAATACCCCATATTACAGCGCACTTTCAACAATTGATCTTCACTTAAAGCGTCTATGTCGACCCCATCGATTATAACCCGGCCTTTGTCCGGACGAAACAAACCGATCAAATGCTTCAAAAGCACGGTTTTGCCCGACCCGCTTAAACCAAGTACTGCGATAAGCTCTCCGCCGGTGACATGAAAGGTGATGTCCTCGAGGACCGGTTGACCTCCCAAATTTTTATACAAGCCTTCAACTTTAATCATTAGTTCTACGCTCAAAATAGCGAAACTTGTTTTTATCAAATTTCGTGTAAATGCGGTCATAAGGTTTGGTGGCTATTTTCTCCACGAAAACCTGTACGCCTTTATAATCGCCTGCCAAATAAACTTCCGAATCCTGTAGGACCTCATAGTCATTGACCGGATACCATTTCTGTCCATCGAATTCGATCGGCTCACCGTTGCGTATCCATTCGGGCTCAATGGCTGCAAAGGGATAACCCTGCAGCTGACCGTCATTGTTTGAACTCATGCCGGAACACCCGCTTGCAAATCCTAGGGCAATAAGCCACATGCTCAAGACCAACACCCTGCGCTCACTTTTCATAGGTTACCCCCACAGCGTTAAAATAATTTTGGTCAAAACCGTATTAGAAAGAATGACCGCGATATAGGAATACGCCACCGCGCGGGTGGTAAACCGCCCGACACCCACGGCCCCGCCCTGGGTGAAAAATCCCTGATAACAACAAATCCAACCCACGATCAGGGAAAAGAAAAAAACCTTAATAAAGCCGCTGAAAAAATCAACGAAAGCCACCGCTTCCAAAGTCTGATGGATATAAAAAACACCTGGCATGTGGGCCTGAGTTACCGCGATCATATAGCCGCCTAAAATGCCAAGGATCTCGGATATGATGACTAATGCCGGCAAAACCAGCACACAGGCCAAAAAACGCGGCACGACCAGATACTCGATGGGGTCAACACCCATGGCCCTTGTGGCCTGGATCTGATCTTGGGTGCTCATCGTCCCTAATTCCGCTGTTATTCCCGCCCCGGCCTTTCCGGAAAAGATCAAAGCGGTAAACACAGGGCTCATCTCACGGACCAAAGACAGGACCACCAAACGGGCAATGAACTCCTTGGCTCCAAAACGCTGCAAAGTAATAAATCCCTGCAAGCCCAGCACCGCTCCCGTTGCCAATGAGGTCAACATCACGATAACGATCGTCTGGACCCCCTGATCATACATTTGATTAAGCAAGTCATTAAACCTGACACGGCCGCGGAAGACCAAAGAAACGATGTCCCGCAAAAAGAAAATAGCCTCCCCGATGCTGTTGAGGTAATTTAAAAATTGCTTTAACAGGCGGGTTGCGATCATTGTCCTTCTTTCAGCCAGATCCTGGACAACTCTTTGTTAATTTTCTCCTGACGGCTCAAAGAAATATATTTCCCGTCGGCCTTGCTGCCGGCCTTATGGGCTTTCTTGGGTCTTAATTTTGACAAAGAACGCTTAGTCCGCAGGCTTTCTGTAAACTTGGCTACGCTCATGACCCTGCTGCCGAGCGCGCGCACATACAAAACAATGTCCTTATCATCGCTGACAACCACACAATTGCGGCGGTTGTCATCTTCTTCGGCCATGAGCTTGATCTTATCATCCGCGCAACCTTGTGAAAAGATCACCCGTGTAGACCCTTGAGGGAAAGCGCCGAAAGATCCCCCGCCGCTTTCAAGGCGGGGACTGTCAAAAACTATGGTCACCGTATTATTCACGCTTCCCTGAGGGCGCGCGCTCTCAATCCATCCGATCAGCCCCTTGCGCCCATCTTCAAGTGACAGATCATTGAAGGCCGGAACTTGCTTGAGAATATTGTAGCCGTCTAGAAGGTAATGTAACGACATATAACAATCCGCCTAAAAGTCCGGTAATGATCGTAAAAGCCGAAATAATGAGACTGATATCCACGGCCATTAGATTAGACACGCCCACCAAAGAAAGCAAAGACACCCACCCGATCTCCCTGAAACCCAAACCTCCAAGGGAAGGCAGAGACGTCACGACACAAACAATGGGCGAAAAAATGATAAAATATTTTAGATCGATGTTTTGATGCAGCCCCTTGGCTGACAAATAAAATTCAAACGCCAAAATGATCTGGGCCGCAATAGAAATAATGATGGCCTCCCAACCCTGCCTCTGCTTGCCTTTCAAGAGCACAATATCATAGTGGAACCTCATCAGGCTTTCTTTGACCTTGGGCCATACGGCAAAAGCCCTGCAGGCAAATGAAAAGATCCGGTGGCTAAAAAGGATGATCACGATGGCCCCGGAAATAGTGCTCATCGCCACAATAGCCAGCACGACCAATTTATTGACGATGATACCGTGACCGAAAATGAAAGCGACCACCGCCAAGATGACGATCCCCGCGAAACCGGATAAACGATCAAGCACAATAGAAGCAAACATTTTGGGCTTATGTCCGGTTTCTTTGGCCAATCCCAGGCCCCTGATCACGTCACTACCGACGGTTGAGATCGGCGCAAGGTTAAAAAAAAGACCTAAAAAGAACCAACGCGTGCTCGACAGGCGTTTGGCCTTAAGTCCCAGGGCCTTCATCAGGATCCGCCACCGCCAAAGGACCAAAAAATTAATTAAAAAGAAAATGATACCGGCGGCGATCATGTAGCGTTTATCCGATACCTTGATGGTCTGCCACATCTGCTTGTAATTATTGGTATAAAAAAGCCATGCCAATAAAGCAAAGCTTAAAAAATAAGGGAGCAGTACAGAAAGGATATTTTTCAATCTCTGCGGCATCAGACCATGGCTCCCATAGCAGACATCGCTGCCTGATACCCGCCTTCGGCGATATAAGAACTGCGCACCAAAGGCCCGCTTTCCACATGAACAAAACCCATATCCATTCCTATTCGACGGTAACGCTCAAAATCTTCGGGGGACACAAATCGGTCAACCGGCCAATGGCGCTTGGTATGCGTTGGCGCCAGATATTGGCCGATGGTTAAGATCCGACACCCGGCCCTGCGAAGCTCCAAAAGAGCCTCCATGATCTCTTCGTCGGACTCGCCTAAACCCACCATTAAAGAAGATTTGACAAAAACATGAGGATCGAGCTCGCCTAAACGGCGCAAAACCTGTAAAGAGCGATCATGCCCGGCCTGTGGCCGGACGCGGCGGCTTAAGCGGCGTACGGTTTCTATATTATGAGCGATCACTTCAGGCGCGGCCTTACTCAATAATTTCAATGATCCTTCTTTAGCAGAAAAATCCGGGATCAAAACTTCTATTTTAACAGCAGGGGTCAAATGTCGTATAGCCTCAATAGTTTTGACAAACGCAAGAGCCCCTTCATCCTCGATATCATCACGCGCCACCGAGGTTATCACAACATACCGCAGGCCCAACTGTCTGACCGTCCGAGCCACGTGATCAGGCTCTCGGGGGTCGGGCGCCTCCGGCCGTCCGGCTGGCATAGCGCAAAAACGGCAAGCACGTGTACAAGTGCCCCCCAAGATCATAAAGGTCGCAACCCCCCGGCCCCAGCAGGCCCCCATATTAGGACATCGGGCGCTTTCGCAAACCGTATGCAGACGCCTCTGGCTGAAAAGTTCTTTCATGGTCCGGATCTTATTCATATCCGGAATTTCCTGCCTAAACCAGGACGGCAGCCTGGCTTCTCCTTTATCAAATCCTTCTTTCGTGATCATCGTCCTCACCTAAAATTTTGGCCGAATAAGAACCATCTTTCATCTGTGACAATACTTTCCCACGCTCTTTGGCGGGAAGATAATCGAGGATCAATTTGCCCTGCAAATGGTCATATTCGTGCTGGAATACTTTGGCCGTCAGGCCGCTTAACTTGGCCCGTACACGGCGATTTTCCTCGTCGGTAAAATCCACCCACACAGTCTCAGCGCGTTTGATATTCACCAGCACATGAGGAACGCTCAAACACCCCTCTTCCATAGTATCATGGCCCGCAGATCTAAGGATTTTGGGATTAACGACCGCGAAAACTTCTTTCCCGGTATCCACCACAAAGATCTGTTCATTGATGCCCACTTGCGATGCGGCCAATCCAACCCCTTTAGACACATGCACGGTGTCAAACATCGCCGCGATCAACATGCGCTCAACCGGACCGACTTCCTTGACCTGCTTGGATTTTGTCTGCAGGCATGGGTCGCCATAAAGCCTGATTTTTAAAGGACCGAAGGCCATACGCTTATGATTTTTTTATTTTATTGCTGCCGTTAAGATAGACGATTTTAGGCTGCAGGCGCCTGGCTTCTGCGGCCTCCATGTAGGCATAACTTAAAATGATCAGCCGGTCCCCGACAGACCCAAGGCGTGCCGAGGGGCCATTAAGACATATAACGCCGGAGCCCGGATTGCCCGCGATCACATAAGTTTCCAGGCGGCTGCCGGTATTCTCATTTAGCACATGCACCTTTTCTCCGGGAATGATGCCGGACGCCTTAAGGATATCAGCGTCAATGGTAATGCTGCCCTCATAATGCAATTCGGCCTGGGTGATGGACGCGTGGCCTATTTTGGATTTTAATACTTCGATCAACATGTTTATGCTTCCTTTTATAAATGCGCGTTGAGTTTTGCCAAAAGCCTGTCTTTCGGCATGGCTCCCACCAACTGATCCACCGGACGGCCGCCTTTGAAGATCAGCATGGTCGGAATGGACATGATATTAAACTGGCCCGCCAATTGAGGCGCCTCATC
>CAYNGE010000076.1:0-6424 GCA_964396865.1 uncultured Planctomycetales bacterium | reverse complement strand
GAGTTAGTCAAGATCGATCCTAAAAGTATCGGTGTAGGGCAGTATCAGCATGATGTGGACCAGCCCAGGCTTAAAAATAGTCTGGATGATGTGGTGATCAGCTGCGTTAACCAAGTGGGAGTGGAAGTCAATAGTGCCAGCAAACAATTGTTAATGTACGTTTCCGGCCTGGGTCCCGCTTTGGCGGCAAGCTTGGTTGATCATCGCAATGCTTGCGGTGCTTTTAATTCCCGCGAAGAATTAAAGAAAATCCCCAAGCTTGGGTCGAAAGCTTTTGAACAGGCGGCCGGATTTTTAAGGATCCGTAATGCCCAAAATCCTTTGGATGCTTCCGGCGTTCATCCGGAAAGTTATCCTGTTGTGGAAAGCATGGCCCGTGATCTTGGGGTCACTGTGTCTGATCTGATGAAAGACGAAAAGCTGCGCCAGAAAATAGATGTGCGTAAATACGTAACGGACACTGTGGGTTTGCCGACGCTATTGGATATCAAAGATGAGCTGGCCAAACCCGGCCGGGACCCGCGGGCCACCTTCGAGCCCATGCAGTTTAAAGAAGGGGTTGAGAAAATGGAAGATCTGACGCCCGGCATGGAATTAAACGGGGTGGTGACTAATATCACTAATTTTGGCGCTTTTGTGGATGTGGGGGTGCATCAAGACGGTCTGGTGCATGTCAGTGCCATGTCAGATACGTTTATTAAAAATCCCGCGGATTTCCTTAAGGTAGGACAGAGGGTCAAAGTCAGGGTCATAGAGATAGATATGGCCCGCAAGCGGATCTCTTTGTCTATGCGAAGACAATCCGATGGGATCCCCAAAACGCCGCCCCGCAAAGAATTATACCGCTGGTGATTCTAATAACGGTGGTTGACGATGGTTTAATTTTGGGATATCGTAGTATGTCTTAAATGGGTAGTTTTAGTCTTTTTTAGAGAGGTCAGCCGGTCACATGTCTTATTTGGTTTTAGCCCGCAAATACCGTCCCCAAACTTTCGAAGAGTTGGTGGGACAAAATCACATCACCGATATTTTAAGAAAAGCCATTGAGTCCGGCCGCATCGCTCATGCCTTTTTGTTTTGCGGACCGCGGGGCATCGGTAAAACATCCTGTGCCAGGATCCTGGCCAAGTCGCTGAATTGCAAGAACGGCCCCACTTTAAAACCATGCGGTACCTGTCCTGCCTGCCTTGAAATTACCAACAGCAACAGTTTTGACGTCATTGAGATCGACGGCGCTTCTAACCGCGGGATCGATGAGATCCGCACCCTTCGTGAAAATGTCAAATTCGTGCCCAGTTACGGGCGCTATAAGATCTATATCGTTGATGAAGTCCACATGCTGACGACTGAAGCCTTTAACGCGCTTTTAAAAACCTTAGAAGAGCCGCCCGAGCACGTCAAATTTATTTTCGCCACCACAGAGGTCAACAAAGTACCCGCGACCATCCTTTCGCGCTGCCAGCGTTTTGATTTCAAACGGATCCCGATGGAAATGACGATGGCCAACCTTAAAAGCATTTGTGTGAAAGAGAATTTAAAAGCCGACCAAGAAGCTCTTTTTGCCATTGCTAAAGCATCCCAAGGCAGTATGCGGGATGCCTTGGGCATTCTTGACCAATTAAGCGCTTTAACGGACAAGGGCATTGAGGCCGCGGATGTATTTTCTATGCTTGGGATGGTGGAAATCGACCTTTTATTTGAACTGACCGATGCTTTGATCGCGCGCAGTTGCCTTAATGCTCTGAATACTTTTAACAAGATCATTGAACACGGCAAGGATATCAAACAATTGGGCAAAGATCTAACCGAGCACTTCAGGCATTTGATGATCGTTAAAGTGGGGCAGGCCAGCCTAAATGCTTTGATCGATTATCCGGTAGCTGTTAAGCAGCGTTTGCAGGCCCAGGCGGAAAAAATCACCATTGCCGGGATCCTTAAAGCCATTGATCTTTTTATTGAGGCCCAGGAAACCGCCAAAGTCATGGAGACATTGCGCATGCCTTTAGAGGTGGCTTTTGCCAAATTAACTTATGGCGGTTCTTCAGGCGTCATACCGTCACCCTCTGCGGGGTCATCTGCAGCTGCACATGCGCAGCCGCCTGCCGTTGACCTAAAAAAGCCTCTTGCCTCTCCTGCGGCCGCTGCCAAGTCCCAGCCTCAGTCATTTGAGACTATCAAGGCGCATTGGAATGCTTTGACGCATGAAGTTTCACGCCGGAAAATGGCTTTAGCCACCTATTTGCAGGAAGGGGTGCCTTACGAATTTAAACAGGACAAGTTGACGATCGCCTTTGCCAAAGAAAATGTTTTTGCCAAAGATTATTTAAACAGCAAAGAAAATTTGAAATGTATCGAAGAGGTGTTTTCAGAAAAGCTCAATACTACTATTTTTGTCAGTTTAAAGATCGTAGACAAGGTCGCTTCCGGCATCAAACAGGAAGAAGCGGTCGTCAAGTCCACTTTACAAATGTTCGGCGGCAAGGTCATCAAGGAATGGCCCAATGAACAGAAATAATCGTGTACCCTAAACTCATAGAAAATTTGTTAGAAAGACTCATAAAACTGCCCGGGGTAGGCCGCCGCAGTGCCGAGCGCATCGTCTATTGGATGTTAGATGCGGAGCCCCAAGACATCAAGGCCTTAGCGGACAGCATTGTGCAGTTAAAAGAAGGCCTGCGTTTTTGCAAACAGTGCAATCATTTAAGCGAAGGGGAATTGTGTTTAGTCTGCAAGGACCCCAACCGTGACCGTAAGACTATTTGTATCGTCGAAAGCCCCAAAGATCTGCTGGCCATCGAGCGCACCGGCAGTTACCGGGGGCTTTATTACGTATTGTTAGGCAATATTTTTCCGGCAGAAGGCCGCGGCCCGGAGGATCTGAAGATCGCGAAGCTCATCGACCGCATTAAAAATGAGGGTATCGGGGAAATCGTGATCGCCACAGACCCGGATGCCGAAGGCGAGATGACGGCTTTATATCTGGCTAAAAAACTAAAGCCCTTAGGCGCGCGTATCACCCGTATCGGATTGGGCATTCCCGTCGGCTCCGCGGTGGAATATGTGGATATTTCCACATTGGCGATGTCCATGAACTCCCGCAGAGCGGTTGACTTCTAAAGCTTTTAAAGTATAATAATTTGCTTTTTGTTCTTCAACATTTTATTCCCCTGTAGCTCAGTCGGTAGAGCAGCGCGCTGTTAACGCGCTTGTCCGAGGTTCGAGCCCTCGCGGGGGAGCCATTTAGGTGGAATATCCGAACTTCCTTTTTTCTCAGCTAATGAACGGTAATACGTGTCAATCTGAGGGAATTGGTAGAGTGAAAGCTTGATTCTAAGCCATTTAGTTCGGATTTTTGCCGAGAAAGCCCCTAATTCTTTAGGGGCTTTTTCTTTGTCTGGGTCAAATCCCCAGACTGTTATTTCTTTGATGAGGAGGTTAAATAGGTCTTTTTGATCCTCAATGGGGAGGGAGTTTACCACCTTATCAAAAGCCAATAATGTCTTTTTGATCATTTCCGCATCCAAAACGTCCTGTTTACACCGTTCAATGTCTATAGTCAATTTTTCTATGTCCGTTTGAAGGGAAGCCTTAAGATGAAGTAGCTTTTTGTATTCCTCTGTAATTTCGTTACCTACCATATCCTTGGATTTCATAATGCCTATAAGCCGGTTGATCTCTGGAACAGTTTTCCCCAGGCGTACTTCAGCTTTATGCTTTTGTTCTTCCAGGGGACGAACTTTGCTTTTACTCATGGTAGTTGAATTTCTGATAGCATGTTCTATAAGGGCTTTATTGTTGCCTAAATCTATAAGGCATTTTTTAATAATATTTTCAAATTGTCTTGCAGGAATCAGCCTTACTTTGCAATCTGAGTTTGTTCCAAAATCTACAACGCGGCCGCAGGCGTAATAGAGGTAAGGGTTACCGTCTTTATCCTTTTTGCCGGCGGGGTATGGTGTCAGGAAGGTGCCGCATTGGCCGCACCTAAGAAGCCCTTTTAGAAGGTGAATATGATTGTCTTTAGCATATTCAGCTTTTCGGGGGGTGACTGGTTTCATAATTTGGTTTGCCTTTTCCCATGTTTGGACAGGGACTACTGCTTCATGTTCTCCTTTAAATTGTTCTCCGTTAAAGTGGACAAACCCTTTATAGATAGGATTTATAATAATTTTTTTGATTAGATCATCATTGAAGCGATTCCCACCATTATTTTTTGTAACGCCTTCTTTGGTTACAATTTGTCTGGTTTTAGTTCTAAATCCATTAGTGTTGAGGTAATTAGCTATTTCTGTAGGTTTTCTACCTTCAATAAACATTGAAAAAGTCTTTTTAATGGCCGATGCTTCATTTTTATTTGTGGTAAGTTTTTTTGTTTCTTTACTGTAGTCAAAGCCAAAGGGGTACAAGCCACCATGCCATTTACCTAATCGAGCCCGTTGTTTCATTTTATCCCTAGTTTTTTCGGCTGTATTTTCACGCTCAAATTGGGCAAAGCTTAAAAGAACATTGAGCATAAGCTTGCCCATGGCATTGGAACTATCAAATTGCTGGGTAGCAGATACGAAAGTAACATTATGGGCTTCAAATAAATCCCATAACATGTAGAAATCTTTTATACTTCTTACAAGACGTTCAATTTTATAAACAATGATAACGTCAATTTTCCCCCGTTTGATATCGGAAATGACTTGCTGTATACCAGGTCTTTCTAAATCTTTACCTGAAAAGCCTGGGTCAGTATAGGCCGAGATAAATTGCCAACCTTTTTCCTTTTGTATTTCGATATAGTGTTTACAAATGTCTATTTGAGATTCAACGGAACTATATTGACCGGAGGCCTGTTCATCAGTAGAAACTCTTGCATAGACAAAGCACTTTAAAAATTTCTTTTCCATAATTGAATTTTAGCATTATAATAGTGGTAGTCAATAACAAATTATACGAACTTTTGGGGAGGGGAAAATATGCTAAAAATCATAAATAAATTTAATGCTAAGTTGACTAATCATAATTATAGAATTTTATGGGCTGAGGGGGTGGTCTTGTCTGTGATTATAGGATCAGGTTTTGCATCGTGGCCCGGAGCAATTGTCCTTTTGGCTGTTTTAATGTGGGTACTTGATAGGCGTTGGGGGAGTATTTATTTGATTGGTTTTTATAGCTGTGCCTGGGGCTTCTTGGCTGGCATGATTGGTTATGGGTTAGGTGGATGGGCGTGGGCGTTATTATTGGGTCTTCTGGCGTTGAGAAGCGGAATCAAAATTCATTGCCGAGACTTGAAAAGGCCTTTTGTAAATGCGAGTTTTGAAAATTTTAATGCAAACCAATGGAGACAAAATTGGCTTTTGGGGCCGCAGAATTTGAACTGATGATTATGTTCCAGAACAAAATCAGAACAGAAACAGAACAAAACCAGAACAAACGTGTTCTGGTTTTGTTCTGTTTAGGCGCTGTAACTCTCTCATTGGCAATGGATTTTTGGGGAAATGCACCCAAAAACGTTCCCGACCACTACCCCTCTACCATAAGTCTGACTGAGGGATAGTGGTCGGGAACTATCCGTCTGCCAATGAGAGAGAGTAAGTTTTTATCAGTGAAGGTAAGTAGGGTGGTTTGATTTAAGGTTATTATGGTGATTAGTAGATTAGGTGTTATTTGGGTAGGATGGGGGGGATTTAGAGTTTTGGTTTGGTTTTAAGGATTTATGGTATTTAGGAGGGTTTGATTTTTATAATTTGAATTTTGTCTATTGTTGGTTTGTTATTATTTTGGGTATTTTGGTTTTGGATTATTTTTGGTGTTTGGGTATTGGTTTGATTGCTGCTTGATTTGTTTCTTTGGGTTGATTGATGCTTTTTGGGCCAGGCGTTTTATTTGAATTCGCTGGCTGGTTTAATCTCTGGTGCAATGGTTTTTCTGCTTTACAGTGGTTTTTAAAATCTCGCCTTCGTAAGCTTGAGACATTTCCTTTCGATTCTTTTTTTCTGATTCTGTCATACGTGTCAAGGACGGCGCCCGCGAAAAGCTTGCGGGCTTGCAAGTTGCTTCCACTTCGTTCCAGCAATCCTTGACACGAATGACCTTAGAGTAATCAAAAAAAATCGAAAGGAACCTCACCATGCGCACACTCGAAGCAGAAATCACAAATATGAGTACGGAAGAGCTTGAGGCCTATATTGATGCAAGGTACGAGGCATGGGCATCACAGGATGAACTGGACGCCTTAGAAATGGCATATGCCGACAGGGTCAGTGAAGATGACCTGAATATGACCGAGGAAGACCCGAAAATGGAGGAAGATACTGCCGAAGGCACACATTTAGAAGAAAACCTGGCTGAGGCTTACCGCAGGTATTTACAGCCAGATGAAGAACGGGATGGACGAATGACCAAGGAAGAGGTTATCTCTTTCATGCGAGCCATT
>CAYNGE010000075.1:0-6533 GCA_964396865.1 uncultured Planctomycetales bacterium | reverse complement strand
CGAGAACCCTTATTTCGGCCTGCTGGCGTTGGCTGACGTGATCGTCGTTACCGGGGACTCCATATCAATGATCTCTGAGGCCTGTTTTACCGGCAAGCCCGTCTATGTCTACCAACTGCCCGGCGGCGGCAAAAGGCACAAGGAGTTCTTGCAGGATTTTATCCGGGGCGGTATAATACGTCCTTTTTCAGGGGAAATAGGGACCTGGAGCTACCCTCCCCTTGACGAAACTAAACGGGCGGCTGATTTTGTGCGTCAGCGGATCATGGAGCGGTTGGCTCAAGGTCCAAAGTCATATGGAAACAAAACAAATTCAGGACTCTTGTAACATCCAAACATCTGACAATGTTGCGCATCGCCGCTTTTTGGGAAAAAATGGCGAAGCGGAACATTTTTTTGTTATCACGGCGCCCGGGAATATCGCCTTTAAAGAACAGCTCAAATATATTGAAACGAATTACGAAGCAAAGATCAAAGACTTAGGGATAACTTTACAGACAGCGGTTTTCCGCCGTATATACCTTAGCGATGCGTCGAATCAGATACAGGCCGTCAGGCGTAGCCATCTGATGGGCGATCCACAAGAGCGGCCGGTCGCTGTTTCCATCATCCAAGAGCCGCCTTTGCCTTGCGCCAAGATCGCTCTTTTGGCCTACCACATTGAAAGCAGCAAGCCTTTGGACAGTCAGCAGCTTTCGCCGTCACATGTTCTTATACGGAAAAACGAACTGGGTCATCTGTGGAGCACGCGTCTATGTTCCCAGGACAAGGATAAAACCTTGTCCACGCGCACGCAAACGAACGGCATTTTCACAAACTTGATCCATAATCTTTCTCTGGCGGGCGGGAACCTCTATAATAACTGCGTACGGACTTGGGTCTACGTGCGCAGCATCGATACTTTTTATCAGGACATGGTCGACGAACGCAGGACATTGTTTGCGCAGCAGAATCTGACCGGCAACACGCATTACATCGCTAGCACAGGCATTGAGGGGACCGGCACGCACCGCCATGATCTGGTGGTCATGGACGCGTATTCGATCATCGGCCTTAAGCCAGGACAAATGTCCTACCTTAACGATTTTGACATGTTATGCGCGGCCAAAGACTACAATGTCACCTTTGAGCGCGCAACGCGCATCTGTTATGCCGACAGGTCCCATTACTTCATTTCCGGGACTGCCAGTATTGATAATCAGGGCGACACCATACATCTTGGCAACGTCCTTAAACAACTGGATCGCACGCTGGAGAATATCAATTCTCTTTTACAAGCCGGCCAGGCAAGCCTTGAGGACATGATGTACCTTATCGTTTACTTACGCGATCCGACTGATTTTAGTTGCGTCAAAGAGCGGCTGAAAAAATCGCTCCCATTGGTGCCGGCGATCATTGTTCAGGCTTCGGTTTGCCGGCCTGAATGGCTCATCGAGATCGAGGGAGTGGCCATCAAGGCCCACGATCAGCCGACTTATCCGTTATTTTAAAAAGAAGGAGTTAAAAGATGGGAAACAAACCAGACCGGGACGCGCCTCTTCTCATGTTTAACGAATCTGCCATTCTCTCGGCGGAGCTTAGGCGCGACCCTTATGATTTCGTCTATGTTGACGGAGCTATCGACCCAAAATTAAAGAAAGAAGTGCTGGCCGACGCGCCGGTCATCCCCGACCGCGGCAGTTACGGACTTCCAAGCCTGCACTACGGGCCCAAATTCGCCGCATGCATGCAGGACCTTTTAAGCCCGCGCTTCCGGCACTTAGTCGAACAAAAATTCGACATGGATTTAACCCCCTATCCGGCCAGCATTGTGATGATGGGCAACACGAGCGGGCGCTACAACGAAGGCTATGCCCATCCCGATTCAAAACACAAGATCATCACCGTTCTTGTGGGATTCAGCGAAGAATGGCCGTATGAACGCGGCCGCCTTCGTATCCTTCGCAGCAACGATCGCAATGATTACGCTTTTGAATTCGCGCCGGAGTTTGGCAAAATACTGATGTTCCGTGTCTGTGACCACTCCTGGCATGGTTTTTTACCGCAGAAAGGCAAACGGATGAGCGTACAGCTTTGCTACGTTGATTCCAGATGGTATCCGATCCGCGAAAATCTGCGCCATGCTATGAGCGCATTTATTAAATCGATCCCGGGAGCCAAGCAGGCCATTGATTGGGCGCCGCGCTCCTTTGGAAACAAAGGCTAATTATGGACTATCCATTCGTTCCGGAACCTCACCTCATCGCTAAACATTTCATCAATTCTTTGCGCGCGGCCAAGCGCGAAGAAAAACCTTATTTGCGCTGGTATTGCAAGGACGCGTTTCCTACGGAATTGTGCACAGCCATTCTGGTTTTGCCCATTGCGCCGCCGCTTTTAGGAGATACGGACGGCACACGCGGCACTTACAACAATAAGCGCACATTTTTTACACCCGAGCTGCGCGCGCAATTCCCCGTCTGTGAAAAACTGGCCCTTGCTCTCCAGCGCCCTGATGTCGCGCGGCAGTTTGAAGAAACCTGCGGCATTGAAGCCAACGGCACTTTCCTTCGGCTTGAGTATATGCAGGACTTAGACGGCATGTGGTTGGAGCCGCACCGCGACATCCCCGAAAAAGTGTTTTCGATGGTCATCTACCTGTGCACGGGGCCGTATGCCAAAGACTGGGGTACTGATATCTATGACGATCAGAAAAAATGGGTCAAACGCGGGGATGCGGAATTTGATTCCGCGGTCATTTTCAAGGCCGGACCCAACACCTGGCACGGTTTCGAACCGCGGCCGATCATGGGCGTCCGCCGACTGATGGAAATTAACTTTGTCCGTAACTGGCGCGCACGCGATCAACTGGCCTTCCCGGACCAACCGATCTCCACGAGTTCATAAAAGGGGACACTTTAATGTGTCCCCTTTTATTTACCGAATAGCCCGCCGATGCTGCTGGTAACCTTGTTTAGCTCCCCACCTACTGTTTGGCCGGCGTCTTTCCCTAGATTTTTCGCGCCTTGGCCCAGTTGACTGACGGATTCGGTGACGGCCTTGACCGTGTCACTAATAACGGCATCAAGAACGGCTCGAGTAAGTTCAGCAGGCGTAAGGCCATTGGTGTCTTTACCCAAATCAGTCAGATGGATGTCCGGCAACGGTAACGTCATTTCCCTGCCGCCCAAACCTGTGAGACTGACGTGAGCTTTTGCGCCGGCGATAAGAAAATCATCCACTTCTATTTTTGGAGCGGGTTGATTGGCGGCCTTGTTTTGAGATGACGCGGGACCGCCATTCCGGGTTTGCGCGTTCACATTATCCATGATCTTAGTTAAATTATTCCCTGTAAGTCCGCCTTCAAAAGTGATCTGGGGAGAACTGACCTGAACTGAATGCACGATAATTTTGTTTGATAAAACGGAAAACGGGTCCACGCTGACACTGGCAACGCCTACGCTGATGGCCTGCGGAGTTTTGTACCCTTGAGGGTTGCCTACTCTAAGGCCTTTGATTTGGACGCTTCCGGTCAAAAGTGATACATTAACGGCATCCACTGCGATCGGGACCTGGGTTATTTTCGGACCGATGTCTTCCATACCAATTTTGATGATCGGCCCAATATAAAATCCCACCCCAATGGCAACAACGATGATCACGACTACCAGCCCAATTCCAAAGATCTTTAAGAATTTTTTCATGATAACATTTTCCCTGTTCTCATAAAAAAACAAATCGGGTAATTCGTGATTTTTATGACTTTTTTCTACTAAAAATATTGGAACGATTTAAGTGGATGTAGAGGTGGTAGTGGAAGAGCCTCCTACGCTACTCGAATACATGCCTTGAAAAATACCAGAGCTGCCAGTGCTACGACCACCGGATGAGGTACATAATGCTATTTGACCATATCCTGAAACACTGCCGCTAAATCCGGCACAACCGACAGTTAATGATGAAGGTGGCGGTCTGGGGTTTCGAATTGTATCCCACGCGGCGTATATCATTGCAGCGGTACCACTGCTTCCCCCATTAATAATATCAAAATAGGGAGTAATGGCGATGGTCCCGCCAGTAGGAATGGCAGGATATAATTGCGTAAGGCAAGTAGCGTAATTCTGCGTCTTAGAATAACAACCATCTAATTGATCAGCTATATTTTTCATAGAAAGGATACCTTCCGCCGCATGTGAACGGTCAGACCAACTAGAAAAAGCCGGCAAGGCAATAGCCGCCAACACTCCGACGATAACCAAAACCACAACGATCTCAATTAAAGTAAAGCCTTTTCTACTCTTAATAACCTTACTTTTCATTCTTATTTCTCACATAATACTCCACTAACACATTAACACGTTTTAAAAGGTCCTCGATCAAATCATCACTAGAACGGCTGGCTATGCTTTTTTTGGACCGTCCGGCAATAATATCATCCAACTCTCGGATGATCCGCTCAAAGCCACCAACCATGTTGTGAGAAATGACAAATGACATGATCAAGGATAACAATAAAACCAAACACATCAATAAGATTATCAACGCGGAAAATTGATTAATGAGCCTTTCCATCCCTGAAAACGAAGTGTGAATTGCGGCCCTGGATATGATGGGATCGCCGATACAGACGATGCAGACAAATGACATAAATATCAATAAGGAGGGAAAATATACAAGAAGGATGATCTTGTTCTGATATTTGTTGGATGTTTTGAATATGTTCCTTGATTTTTTAACGGGATTACCGTTTGGCATTGAATGCCTCCTTTTTAATGGCCCCAAAAAATTGATAAATATTTTGGCGCCGGACAAGCAAAACTTCGTTATCCATCACCTCTTTTTATGCCTCTTAACGCCTGGCTGAATTCGTCTTTATTATCTGAAAACTGTGCGGCCGCATCTTCGCTAACCTTGTTTTCCCTAACCAGTCTTACCAAGGACTGATTAAACGATTGCATTCCCAAAATTACACCCTCTTCGATAAACTTGGGGATCTCCCAGATCTTACCTTCCCTTATTAAACGACTGACCGTCGGAGTAAGAAGCATGGTCTCGTAAGCAGGGATCCGGCCTGCACCGCTCATCAAAGGGATCAACCTTAATGATATTACGGCTTTTAATAAAACAGAAAGCTGGTTCCTGACTTCCTGATGTTGGTGCTGCGGAAAGAAATTAATGATCCTTTCTACGCTCTGCGCAGCATTTATAGTATGTAACGTGCTTAAAACCAACACTCCGGTTTCAGCGGCGGTAAGAGCGCTGGACATTGTTTCAAGATCGCATATATTGCCTATAAATAAAACATCCGGGCTCTGCAGTGTAAAAGCACGCAATGCCGCCTGATAAGACGGAACGTCTATCCCTAATTCTCTCTGGTTGATCAGGGATCTTTTATCTTCAAATGTGTATTCTATCGGCTCTTCAACGGTCAGGATATGTTTCTTGCTGTTACAATTGATATATTCGATCATGCTGGCGATAGTCGTAGACTTTCCGCTACCCATGCTCCCGGTTAAAAGCACTAATCCCCTTTTCTCCATCGAAAGCTTCTTTAAAATATTTGCCGGCAAATTCAGCTCTTCAAATGTCTGTACAGCGCTGCTGATCCTCCTTATGACGATTGAAGGCCAATTCTTTTGCATAAAAATACTTATACGAAAACGCACATTCAATTCTTCGATATAAAAGGCGAAACCTATATCTAAATTATTCTTAAGATCTTCCCGCTGCTTAGGGCTAGTCAACTCTTCGACCGCCCTAACAACATCCTCAACGGTCAATATTTTATCGTCTAAAGAAATAAGACTGCCGTCAATTTTAAAGCGGATCGATCCTCCGGCGTGATAAAATAGATCTGAGGCCCTGCGATCTGACATTTCTTTAAGCAACTTTTTTATGCTCATACTGCCTCCTGGAAAGTAAGTATTATACCACTCAAATTATCCAATTTAATAATTTTAAAATAACAAAAAAATGAAGGGTTGCCGGATCTTTTTAGCCTATTTTCTTAAAAATGTTAATAATGTTTGCATGATCACAAGCGGACTTGGAGGGCATCCCGGAATATGTAATGCGACAGGCAATATATCCTTGACGGGTCCTGCAAGATAGTACGAACCCCCGAAAACACCACCGTTTAACGCGCAATCCCCTAACGTAATGACAAATTTGGGTTCCGGCATGGCTTCATAAGTCTTTTTAAGAGCGATCAGCATATTCTTAGACACCGGGCCGGTTACCAAAAGCGCATCGGCATGCCGCGGGGATGCCACGAAATTGATGCCAAATCTTTGTAGATCATAGATCGGGTTGTTCGCCGAAATGATCTCCGACTCACAGGCAGAACAGGAACCGGTATCTACTTGGCGTATATGCAAAGATCTGCCGAATTTTTTTAGGACCAGCGACTTTAATTCGCCGCCGCTTGATTCTATTTGGCCTGCTAACCGGGGCTCAATGTGCCGGGTCACTACACCTTTTAAGATCCTGGTCTTTAGTATGTGTATCATAAGTCGTTTCCTGAATAGGACAGATCAAAACTTTTATTGCACAGT
>CAYNGE010000074.1:0-6641 GCA_964396865.1 uncultured Planctomycetales bacterium | reverse complement strand
TTTACGGCAAGAATGTTCCAAATGAAAATAGTCTTTAGAACATTGTTGCCGTAAACCGAAGCAGACGGCAAAAATATTCCGTGTGGAAGGTAATATTTTCTTGTTCACGGTCCTTGCTAAAGACTTTACTCTTCCATCAGCCGTTTTTTATTGTAGATCATGCTTTCGCGGGAATATTCGGCAATATCAAGCTTGCCCGTGTCCATGCGGATGGCGTCTTCCGGGCAAGCTTCAACGCAAAAACCGCAGTAAACACATCTGCCCAGATCGAGGATGAACTCGGCAGGGTATTTTTCGATATTGGGGTCCGGGTGTTCTGCCGCGGTTATTTCAATGCATCTGGCAGGGCAGACGGTTTCACACATCATACAGGCCACACAGCGGGGAGAGCCGTCCTCCCGTTTGGTTAACCGATGACGGGTCCTTGAGCGAACGGGTAAAGGACGTTTCTGTTCCGGATATTGGTACGTGACCGCGGCAGGAATATCACGGCAAAGCCCGATGCGATGAAGGATGTGCAGGGTGATGTTGCGAAAGAAATGTTTGGAGGTGATCCCAATGCCGATGACCACCGACGGCAGATATGTATTTTCCCACCATGTCAATTGACGGCGATTAGCTTGCTCCCAGGCGCGTTGTTGATTTGGATTCTTCATAAACCTACTTTAAAAAAATTATAATGACCGCTGTGACAGCAATGTTGATCAAAGACGCCGGAAGCAAAACCTTCCATCCCAAATTCATCAGCTGGTCATAACGAAACCTCGGTAATGTCCAGCGAACGGTCATCAGAAGCCCGATAAAGAAACTAAGCTTGATGAAAAACGACAAAACCCCCAAGATTACAACCGGCAAATTTGAAAGCGCGATACGCGCCCCCCATGGAAAATAAAATCCGTCCGGGTGCAGATACGGCACCTGCCATCCGCCAAAAAATAACGTCGTCATAAGGGCCGCAACCAACAGGGTCTCAATTAGATCGGCTAAAAAGAACATCCCGAATTTCATGCCGCTGTATTCCACAAAATAACCGATGATCTCTGATTCTCCCTCGGGGAGATCAAAAGGGGTCCGTTTTGTTTCAGCGGCGGCCGCGGTTAAAAATAAAATAAAAGAAAGCGGCTGAACAAAGATCCCCCATTTGGGAAGCCAGCCGCCAAGCATATAAGCGCCCTCTCCCCGGACTAACATCTGAAGATCCAGCGTGTTAAAAACCATGATGACACCGATGATGGAGGCCCCCATGGTGATCTCATACGCGATCATCTGCGCGGCGGCGCGCAGGCCGCCCATCAAAGCATAATTATTATTGGAAGCAAAAGCGCCCAACACCACCCCGTAAACGCCCATGGACATCATGGCAAAGATAAAAATAAGCGCGACGTTGAGATTCGCCGCTTGCAGATCAATGACCCGGCTCCCCACGATCAACTGGTTGCCGATAGGGATGGCCGCAAAGGCAACCAGGGCAAAGGTGGCCGATAGATAAGGAGCGAGATTAAATAAAAACTTGTTTGCCCCCTCAGGAACGAATTCCTCTTTACTGACCATCTTAAGAAAATCCGCGATCGCGTGAAAAAGCCCCAGCGCCTTAAAACCAAAAACGGTCGCGCGGTTAGCGCCAATACGGTCTTGTATGACCGCGCTCTGTTTACGCTCAACCCAAGTCAAGAGGCCCGCGATGCTAAACGCAATAAATATTGTGCCGCCGCTTAGTATTAATTTGATAACCAGATCGCTCATCACTTCACGCCTTTAATATCATTCCTTGGTCGGAAATTTTTTCATAAGACATTTCGGAAAACGGGGCCATGGTGGCCGCGATGTCCTTGAATATGGCCTGCGGCCCTTTAAGGTCAAGCGGGGCCCCTAATTTTTCACTGATCAATGATAAAATTTCCCAATCGGCCTTGGCCTCCCCTAATGGCGGAAATGCCGGCCAAATCCGCTGGACCCGCGCCTGACAGTTGGTGAATGTCCCCTCTTTTTCCGCGTAGACACAGCTTGGAAGATTCAAATGGGCAAGACCGCAGGTCTCATTGACATTGCTGCCCTGAAAAACAAAAAGTTTCACATGTTTCGCAATTTGCTCGACGGCGTCCTTGCCAAAAAGCTTAATTAGATCATGCCCGAACACATAGAGCAGGTCAATGGCCCCCTGCTTGGCTTTTTGCACGATCTCTTCTGCGCTCGCATCAGGATTAAGAAGGGCACGGGCGCCGGCTGTATTGGGGTTCTTATCTGCCTTAATAAGGAAGCTATCACTGTCCCCCGGCTTTTCAGGCACCCTAAAATCTACCTGCGCGCCGCGAAGAATGTCCTTAAATAGCTTTCTGACCACAAAAAGGTCCTCATTCGTTAATCGCGCGGAAGCTAAAACGCCGATCCTATCCGTGCGATTGGAATCCTTGAGAGGCCCGACGGTCCCGATGATCGTTTCAAGCGCCTGCTCCCATGAGATCGATGCGCCTTTGAGCTGCGGATGCCGGATCCTGTTTTCATCAATGAAATGGTAATTGTACCGGCCGGCATCACACATCCAATAATCATTGACCGCGGGGTTAAGCCGGGGTTTCAGGCGCATGACCCGCGCTTGCTTGAGCATGTGCGGCCGCGTTTTATCCCATTCGACGGTAATATTACATCCCTGACTGCAGCCCGGGCATACGGATTTTGTTTTATCCAGGTACCACACCCGGCACTTGAAACGAAAATCTTTGTCGGTCAAGGCGCCGACCGGACAGATATCGACGACATTACCGGAATAATTGTTATTGAGCTCCTTGCCAGGATAAAGGTCTAATTGCGAATGGTCCCCGCGGTTAAAAACTCCGAATTCACTGGTCTTCGTGATATGGTCCGCGAAACGGACACACCGGGTGCAAAGGATACAGCGTTCCTGGTCGAGCATGACCGTAGGCCCAATCGAAAAAGCCTTCTTTTCTTTTTTAACCTTCACATCGGCTAAACGGCTGTTGTACTGGCCATGCTCCATGTAATAATCCTGGAGCTTGCATTCCCCCGACTGGTCACACACCGGACAATCCAGCGGATGATTGACCAGCAGGAATTCCAATACGTTTTTACGGGCTTCCACCGCTTTGGGAGAATTAGTCCTGACGACCATCCCCTCGGCCACCGGCGTATAACAGGAGATCTGCAGTTTGGGCTGCCCCTCCACCTCTATGAGGCAAATACGGCAATTGCCGGCAATGGGCAGCGCCGGATGATAGCAGTAACGGGGGACCTCGATCCCTAATTTTTCCGCGGCCTGGATGATCGTTGTCCCAGCCGGGACTTCTATGTGTTTCCCATCAATGGTGAGATTTGGCATATTCTATCTTTAATTTTGTTCTCAAACTCCTCGCGGAACTTGACAATATAACTGCCGACGGACATTGTCACCGCGTCTCCAAACGGGCAGATCGTATTGCCTCCGATATTATTGACGATCCCCAGGAGATTGGTCAGATCATGCGGCCGCGCCGCCCCGTAATAGATCCTTTTAATATTGCGATACGCCCACCCGCTGCCTTCCCGGCAGGGAGAGCATTGCCCGCACGATTCACGCGCGAAAAACCTTGCCGCGTTCATCGCGACCCAAACCATGTCCGTGGTATCATCCATGACGACGATCCCGCCGGAACCTGCCATTGAACCGATGCTCTTAAGAGAATCAAAATCCATTTTCACATCAATTTGATCGGGCGTCAGGACCGGCGCTGAAATGCCCCCCGGGATCACTGCTTTAAGCTTGCGCCCATCAGGGACCCCGCCGGCATGTTCATAAATAATTTCACGTAAGGGCGTGCCCATGGCAAGCTCATAGACCCCGGGCTTACGGACATGGCCGCTCACACAAAAAAGACGGTTGCCGCCGTTTTTAGCACATCCTAATTTCGCAAACCACTCAGCTCCTTTGTCAATGATCGGCGGCACGCAACAGATGGTCTCCACATTATTGATGACAGTGGGACAGCCAAATAGCCCCACCACCGCCGGAAACGGCGGTTTAAGGCGTGGAAATCCCTTTTTGCCTTCCAGCGATTCCAAAAGCGCTGTTTCTTCGCCGCAGATATAGGCCCCTGCCCCCGCATGGACAACCACGTCGATATCAAAACCGGTGCTCATAATGCCATGGCCTAAAAATCCGGCCTTGTAGGCCTCATCGACCGCGGCTTGCAGACACTGCAAGGATTTATCATATTCTCCGCGGATATAAACATAGGCCTTGTGGCTGCCGATGGCATAGCACGTGATAATGATCCCTTCTATCAATGCATGGGGATCTTGCTCAAGGATGTGCCTGTCTTTAAACGTCCCCGGCTCTCCTTCATCCCCATTGACGACTAAATATTTTGGCTTCGGGCTGTCCTTGGGGATAAAACCCCATTTCATTCCCGTCGGAAATCCGGCGCCGCCCAGTCCGCGCAAATTGGATCTCTTGACCTCATCAATGACTTGCGCGGGCGTCATTTGAGTCAAAGCCTTGCGGCTAGACCGGTAACCATTGTCTTTGATATAGTTAAGGAAACGGTGAGAATTTTCCTGGCCAAAATGCCGGCTGACAACTTTTTCCATATTAATTGTTTTTCTCGATTATCTCATCGATCTTCTTTTTACTTAAACAGCCGATATATTCTTTATTGCCCTGCATTACTGGCGCTATTTCACAGGCGCCCAGGCATTCGACAACGTCCAAACTGAATTTTCCGTCAGGAGTTGTTTCTCCGGGCTTGATGCCAAGCCTTTCTTGAATATGTTCGATGATTTTCTCGCCCCCCAGTAAAGCGCAGGCGGAAGTCTCACAAATCGAAAAATGGTATTTACCTTTTTTGGTCTGATGGAATAAGTGATAAAAAGAAACTGCTTCATGGACATGAACAACGGGAACGCCTAAATACTCCGCAATATTTTTCTCCGTCTCCGGAGAGATCAGTCCTTCTTTTTCCTGGACATAATGCAGCACAGGCAATAGGCCGGCGCCTTTTTGCTCATACCTGGCTGTGATCTTATCTAATTCTTGTAAATATTCCGCGGTAAAAATAAACGCCTCCTTACTATCTATCCAACTCCCCCGCGATCATGTTCACCGAACCAAACGTCGGCACCACATCCGCCATCATCCCGCCGACCAGACATTTAGGCAGCGCGGCCATAATGGGAAAGCACGGCGGATGGACACGCACCCGCCAGGGCTGGTCACGGCCGTCAGAAACAATGTAAAATCCCAGCTCTCCATTGGCCCCTTCAACCGGAAAATACGCCTCTCCCGCGGGAGGTCGGATCCCATGGCCATACATGACTAACTTAAAATGGTTCATCAGTCCTTCGATATTGCCATAGGTGTCTTCTTTGGAAGGCAGCACCACGTCTTTTCGGATCGCGTTAACCGCGTCATGATATCTCTTGGTCGTCCCCTGCAGGGTGGGGTCTGTTTGCGCCTCATCTTCAATTAATCCTTCTGTTTTGCCCATCTTGGCCAGATCGACCATTTGATCGGCCGGGATGAGACACCCCGTCAAGTCCCCGGCAATGGCCCCGTCGGGAATTTGCTTCAAGCATTGCTCAACCATCCTAAGACTTTGCTCCATCTCTGCCATACGGACAAAATAACGGTCGAGATTGTCTCCCGCTGTGCCGGTGGGGATTTCAAAATCCAGGCGGTCATAGATCAGATAGGGGTTGGCTTTACGCACATCATACGCCACCCCCGTTGACCTTAAGAATGGGCCGGTGATCCCATAAGAGATCGCATCTTCGGCAGAGATCTTTCCAACATCCTTCATCCGGTCAAAGAAAATACGGTTACGGGTCAACAGATCATCTACCTCGATTAAAACTTTACGGACTTCCGCTATCTTCCCAAAAGCCTTGTCGGCAAAGCCCGCGGTTAGGTCCGCCTTGACCCCTCCGATACGCACATAAGAAATGGTGAGCCGTGCGCCTGTGATCTCTTCTACCAGTTCATATAAATATTCGCGGGCCTTGATCATATACAAAAACACCGACATCGCCCCTAATTCCATGGCAGAGGCGGCGATGCAGGTCAAATGGTCGGTGACACGCGAAATTTCGCTCATGATGACGCGGATATACTGGGCACGCTCCGGGATCTCAATCCCTAACAATTTTTCAACGCTCAAGGCAAAACCGGCATTATTAATAAGCGGGGAGACATAATTAAGGCGGTCTGTGTAGGGGAAACACTGCGTGTACATCACCGTTTCGCACATTTTCTCAAAGGCCCGGTGGAGATACCCGATCTCGACATCGACGCCTTTGATCTTCTCACCTTCGAGTTCCATAATAAGGCGGATGACGCCGTGCATCGCCGGATGCGAAGGGCCTACATTTAATAACATGGAGCGTGTTTGAGTCATCAAATCTGGGGCCCGATCAAAGGTTGGCGTTTATTAAACGGATAATCCTTACGCAGGGCGTGTCCCTGAAATTCTTCATACATCAAAATGCGTTTCAAATTCGGGTGTCCTTTAAACCGGATGCCGAACATGTCCCAAACTTCCCTTTCATACCAGTCGGCGGAATCCCACAGATCGGACAAGCTGTCCACCTCGGGATTTTTCTCATCGAGGGCAACCTTCAAACGGATCCGGTGATTGTGCTTTAGGGAATAAAAA
>CAYNGE010000073.1:2181-6764 GCA_964396865.1 uncultured Planctomycetales bacterium | reverse complement strand
GGAAATCAAAGGTAGCCACTACCCCGGCTTTCGCGGGAATGGCATCAACCATGGCCCAGCGTACCACATCCAGACGATTACGATAGGGCTTAAATTCGGAAGAAAAGAGATTAAAATAGCCATATAAATTCGCGATGGAAAGAAAGATCAATAGGAACAAGATGGCGTTAAAACCTCTCCGATGAAATTTTCGATAACACCAGCTTAACGTGCGCATGACAGCCAAAAAAATAAATGGGGCTATGGTTGCTCCATAATAATAATAAATGCTGTGTTCCTCCAGCTTAGCAGAAAGCAAATGCTGTAATAAAATGGGAAACACTAAAAACAACAGCTGAACGCTAAATAAAGCGGGTACAAGTAACGGACCGAACAACTCTTGGATATAACTGCCATTCGAAGGATCAAAAACCACTTTTATGATCTTTTGTGGATGAGTGAACATATTAAATATAATTTCCCCGACACTGCGGCCTAAATAGGCATAACGGACGACAAAAGGATGATAGGTCAGATGATAAAAGTACGGGATCGCATAAATAACCAGAATAATGAACGCCGCGGCTCCTAGAAATAAAGTAAACCAGGCGATCTTAGGTGGACAGTCCTTTCTAAAAAGGCCGTACAAACCAAACGCGCATACGATCAAAGGCATGTTTTCTTTGATCAGCATCAAAAAAACGCAGGCGGTTAAAAAGGACTTCCACTGCCGCTTGTCAAAAGCCATGAACATCCAGAATAAAACCGGCGGCGCGAAACTCTCCGGGCTAAACTCATAAAGAAGGGAAAAAATATTGGCCGGAAATAGGATATACAAGATCATCAAGGCCAATGCGGTCCTCTGCCCTAACGCTTCATTGGCAATTTTATAGAATAAATAAGCGGCAATAAGAAACGACATCAACTTTAATAACACCAAAGTCAAAGGATGCGGCGCGAGAACAAAAAAAGGCAGGGTTAAAAATGTTATGAAACAGGAATGATTGCCAAAGTAGTTGATCCCGGCGATAGACGAAAATTGGGAACCGTGGAGCAACTGCCAGCAGGCCTGAGTGTAAAAAGCCAGGTCCCAATCAGAGTAGCCAAAATGGTCATATTTATAAAATAATAAAATACACCAGATAAAAAAGGCAGCCACGCAGATGCTTAAAGGTAAAAACCGCTTATTTAACATTTCCGGGACCCCAGACCCTATTTTATTGCGATCGTTTGTGTTCCCAGATCCAGACAACGGGACTTCTTTGGCCCGTTAGTGATGATTGGCTTACGATCGCTTTTAGATTAAAATTAAATTTTTGAAGAATTTTGGCCTTTGAACTATCCAACGGAAATGCCCAAGAAGGCTGAATGGATTCCCATCGGTCAATGACAAGAATGATATTCCCTTGATCTTCTTTGAGGACCTCTTGCAGGTCTTTCAAAGAGCGCGGAAGATACCTGATCGGTCCGCCGTATTTCCCCAATTCATACCCAGAGCAAAATCGAAGCTGCCATGGTGAGCCGGCCAGGACCAGATTCACCTTCCCGCTGACTATGAGCCTTCGGACAATTTTTCCCGCCTCCTGAAAACCGGTGTACGTTTGATAGCTCCCTATGACCGCCGGCTCAAAGCTCAAACATTCTGAAGCTGAGATAAGAACGATCAACAAACCCGCCGCTATTTTAAGCCAATACGCGGAGATCCCGGTATACTTGGTCCTGTCGATCATATCTTGGGCTCCCATCACAATGGGAAGAATTAAGAATGGGGCCAGTAAAAAACAAAAACGCAGGTCCTTTGTCTTCATTAAGGAAAGCAGGACTAAGATAAGAAAAAACGTTCCTGTCCAAAAAAGGGCGCCGCGAGGGTCTTTTCTCCACCAAATGATAAATCCCAAGCAAATCCATACCAATGCAAACGGTAAAGGAATAAAGTAATCAAATAGATCAATGTAGAACCAAAACGGGGCCGTCTGGATGATCCCATGAACGGCAGCCATATCAGGAAGAATGGAGCCTTGATGGATCCACTGCAGTATTAATAACACCACGGCGATCGCTCCTCCCGTAAGAAAGAAGGCTAAGCCTTGCTTCCGTTTAACCGGAGGAAAAAGGACATAAAATAATGCGGCGACCAAAAATCCGATCCAACCTGACCATTTTAAAGAAATAAGCATGGCCAAAATAATGCCGCCTATCCAATAAGGAGCCATGTTCTTGCTTCCCCTGCTGCGGAACATGGCAATAAGCAAAAGGATCAAAAAAAACATTTGAGCCGTATCGGCCAGAACGCGTGAGGCATAAAAAATAAAGGTGGGGCTAAAGGCCAGCAAAACAGCTGCCATCAGACCGGCAAAATAGCTTTTTCCTATCTCAAGCCCCAGAAAAAAGATCCCGCCGATACAGGCCACTCCCATCACAATGGCTGCTAACCGGAATCCATCGATCGATGAAGCATGCCCGCCCGAAATAGCCAAAAATAAAGGCATCAGGGGCGGATGACGCTCCATGCATTGGGCTCCCAATAATGCTTTGGGTTCTTGGGCGATGCGGTTAGCCGACCAACAAAATAAAGCCTCATCCGGCCATACGGACCGGCTGATCAATGCGGGGGAAACTAAAACCAGGAAACTTAAAAGGACGAGCGCCAACCCGCCTATCTTGATCCAATAACGCCGCACGTAAGCTCCGTTTTTTAATCGAACTGTTTAAACCTAAACCCGGATTTATACAAAACAAATTTAAATAACGTCTTTAAAATGTTCAGGCCATAAAGGACCGACGGCCCTAATTTGATCGACGATGCTTCGTCAAAATACCGCGTCCGAATGGGGACTTCTTCAAATTTCATATATTTGGCAACCCCCTGCACGATGATCTCTGTGTCAAAAACAAAACCGTTGGAATTGGCTTCAAAATTAACAGACCTTAGATACCCAGCGCTATACGCCCTGAAACCGGAATGGTATTCCGTTAAATAAATGCCTAATACCACATTCTCGAGCGCTGTTAATAAAATATTGGCATTGTGTTTCCATAACGGCATCCCGCCTTCGAGCGCGCCGCCTTTCATCATGCGGGAACCAAACACAGCATCCGCCCTGCCTTTGAGGATCGGCTCAATTAACTGGGTGATGGCCGTTGGATCATATTGATAATCAGGGTGAAGCATAACGACAATGTCCGCCCCTGACTTTAGGGCATTTTCATAACAGGTTTTTTGGTTTCCTCCATAGCCCGTGTTTTTTTGATGAACGAAAACTTTTAAACCAAGGCTTCGGGCCAACTCGGCCGTGTTGTCCTGGCTTGCGTCATCGACTAAGATGATTTCGTCCACGCCGGGCGGTATATCCGCCAACGTGCGTTTCAATGTCGAGGCCGCATTATAAGCCGGCAGGACAACACAAACTTTCATGGGCCGATTAGGCCTATCCGTATTTTCCGGCGGCTCCAATTCCTCAAGATATTTTAATTGCCGGCTCTTACGGGCGAATATTTCAACCTGATCGCCCAGATCAATGCGTAACAATTTATTGGCCCAGGAAGGTTTTTTATCTAATAAAGTACGTAAGAACCTGAAGGCCGGCCTATGGGCAAGTAAATTATAGATCCAATAATTGAGTGTAAAGGTCCTGGCATGGGAACGGATCTTCAGGGGAACGAACCCTGTTGCTTTAAACAGCGCGCCTAGAGTGCGTTTATTAAAATAAAATAAATGCGACTGTTTGATCCCCCACCATTTGGCGCCCAATATCTTGCTTGCCCAACTGTCGATATCAGGGGTATTGCAGCATATGATCCCGGTGGGTTTTAAGATATGCCTTATTTGTTCCAACGTTTCTTTGGGGTCTGTCAGGTGCTCAATGACGTCTTTGAGAATGACCGCATCAAAGAAATTAGCCGGATAATCAGCTTCTTTTAATGTCCCTTGAGTAATATTAGGCATTTGTAATTTGTTCTTTGCATGATCCACAGCCCATGCCGAAAGTTCTACCCCATAAACCTCCCAGCCTTGTTGACGGGCGCAATCCAGAAGAAAACCAGTGGCGCATCCTACATCCAGAAGCCTGCCTTTTTTATTTAATTTGTTTAAATATTTTAAAATAGGATCGGCTGATTTACGCCGGCCGGCCTCCTCTTGCACATAGAGATCATCGGCCATATCCATATAATTCATTTGAATTTGGGCGGGGTCGCTCCTTGGATTCATGTAGGTCAGGCCGCATTTACAGCATTTAACGATCCTCACAGCCAGATCGACATGATGATCCGTAATTTTATAGGGATCGCCGCGGCCATCCTCTTGTTGTTTAAGGCGGGTATCGTATACGACCGTATAATGGTTAGACCCGCACAAATTACACAACACTTTAGTGGACATGGTTATCTCCCAAGAAGGATTATTTAAGCCTTTCATACAACTTTACTGACCCGGCAGAAGCGATCGGCACCCATCCTTTTAAAAAATTCGATACTCTATTGCTGACATAAGGGTTCCTCATAAATTCTTGCAGCCATAGATCATTAAAGTCGATCAAAGCAAATGAAACATCATGGGGAAGATCAAAGATTATGGGGAGCTGTACCCGAAGTATGAGAAGCTG
>CAYNGE010000073.1:0-2171 GCA_964396865.1 uncultured Planctomycetales bacterium | reverse complement strand
CGATAATAATTTAGGATTTTGATATTCTTCTCTATAGATCTTATGGAAAGAATATAAATTTTCCCTCAATGACAAAGCCGGAAGAAATTTAAAAGTCGCCACCACTGCGGCGTTAGGGGGGATCATTTTAACTAATTTCCATTCTTGGGAAATATGCGGACCGGAATTCAAACCGATCTTATCAAATAGCAGGTATCGATCCGTATATATTTGAATACAACAACCCGCAATAAAAACCCAGCAGATATAACGGCGTAAGGGATATAAGATCCTGAATTTCTTTAAAGTTTGGACCGAAGCTAAAATGATGACAGGCGTCATAATGACCGCGTAATAGTAATAAATAGTTTGTTCGGCCGTATGATTAGAAAGAAGATGATACATGACGATCGGCAAGATCAAAAGAAGTACTGATGGGCTGAATAATGCCGGGACCAAAAAAATACCGAATAAATTAAGTAAATAATGGATATCCGAAGGATCTGTGAAGACGGCCTTCAGGATCTTAAAGTGTAATAAATTATAAAATATTTCCTGAGGGCTGGACCCAAGATAGCGATAACGGACCCACAAAGGAGACTGCGCAATCCCGTGGAAATGGGGTATGACCCACCTGACCATGGTCAAAAAATAAAGCAACGACAATGCTATGGGAAGCGCCCCCCATAGCATGCGGTTGCGGTCTTTTGAAGAAAGCCCCCAAATACCTACCATGGCCACGATCAAGGGCATGTTTTCTTTAAACAGGAACAAAAAGATAAAACTGAAATAAAAGTTCCGCAATTGCTTTTTTCTAAAGAACCATATGACCAATAAAATAAAGAACGGCGCCAACGCCTCCGTATTAAAATCATGGCACATGGTAAAAAAATTGGGAAGGAAGATCAAATAAGCCAAAGTAATAAAAAAAGCCGAATGCTTGTCGAGATCTTCCAGGACCATAAAATAAAGCAATAAAGCCGATGCTGAAAATAAAAAAACCTCCAGGAATGAAACCGTCAAAGGGTGCGGAAAAATAACGAACAACGGCAGGACCAATAAATTAATGAACGTTGAATGGTCCCCAAAAATATTAAATCCATAAAGCGATGAGAACCGTTGACCATGCCAAAGGTCCCACAAAGATTGGTTGATGAGCGCCTGGTCCCAATCTCGATATGAAAAATGCAGGTACTTATAAACAATTAAAAAAGAATAAAAAAGGGCCCCAAACAGGCATAGGAATACCGCGGAAGAATTTTTAAAACAAAACGATGATAATTTTTTAATGAACATTTTCTAAATTGATCCTGCCCAAAGCATCTTTAGAATTGGTAGAAACGGGCCTTCTTGTCAAATAATTATAAGCTCCGATCTTCAAATCCTTTAAACGTCCCTTGATGGCGGGTGAAATAGAAATATACTGATGCTCTTTAATAAACTGGTTTTTCTGCCAGGCCTGAGTGGGCCATATCCTATAACAAATAGGCCGATATTGCCTGTCTATGAGGCGGCCATTTTGATCTATAAGATCTATGAATATGTTGATGTCCTTTGGTTCGGACCGCAAAAGCTTCCAATAAAAAATAAGATCCATACGGCCTGATCGT
Organism: uncultured Planctomycetales bacterium; assembly: GCA_964396865.1. GTDB lineage: Bacteria > Omnitrophota > Gorgyraeia > Zapsychrales > Fredricksoniimonadaceae > JABDGZ01. The sequence goes on along the minus strand of CAYNGE010000073.1, from coordinate 582 downwards.
ACGTTAACATCATAACCGTATAATTCTATACGATCATCAATGATCCAATGGACCGGATGCTGCGGAATGGTCCGGTCATCTATAAAATTAAATAAAGGGTACCTGTTTTGGGCCCCTTTCTTAAACAAGACAATGCTCCCCTGCACATCCACACTGCCCCATGACCCCTGTTTTAGAAAATCGTCAATGTTGCTATAAATGCCGGGTTTATAAAATCCCCTGAACGTCAAAGGGTCATTAAAATCGATTAAGGCGTATTGAACATTGTCCGGAAGATGATATGGTTTCGTAAAAAGAGTATAAAACCCTGAATAAACATGGTGGAAAGAATAAAGATATTGGCGATGAGACAAATGAGGCAAAAATTCAAATGTAGCGACAACCGGAGCGTCTTTGGGGACCTGTTCGATCAAACTTTCTTTTACAACGACGCTATTATCGCGGGCCAAACGTTTCCATTCTTGCATCAAATGAAAATGAGGGCCGATCGTAAGATCGATCATGAAGGCATTAAAAAGAAGAACGTAAATTAAATATTTGTATTTGGACCCCGAACCGGTGATCTTTTTAATCCCAAACACA
>CAYNGE010000072.1:0-6768 GCA_964396865.1 uncultured Planctomycetales bacterium | reverse complement strand
AGGGATACAGCGTTTAATTTATGCAAAAGAACATTCTTTTTATCCATCATGTCTCCACTTTTTCGGGTGGCGCTGAAAAGTATTTGAATGATTTGGTAAGCGTGTTGGATCCCAAGTATAAAGTTTTTTTTATCTCACAGGAACCCGGCCCTCTTTCCGAGCGTTTGAGTAAATCAGGAGTGTTTTTAAATTTTCAAGAATTCCCCGCCTTTAGAAAAGTAAAATTTTTCTTGTTAAAATGGATCGCTGCGCGCAAATTGATAAAATTCTGCCGTTCGCATGATATTCATTTAATTTGCAGCAATTGCTACAGGGTCACGCCTTACGCAGTTATAGCGGCGCGGGCACTTTCGATCCCATCGATGACCATTATTCATGATTTCGTTCCGGAAGAAAAATTAAAGAATTTTTATGTGTTTGACTGTGATCTTTTGGTGACTGTTTCCAAGAGCCTTTCCAAAGCATGGGAGTCTTCTTTCCAAAGGAGGATTGTTACCGTATACAACGGCATGGACGCGGAGAAATTCATCCAAGAAGCAAATACAGGACAATCTTTTCGCCAAGAGCATGCCATCCCCGTTGGCCATAAGATCGTAGGGATGGTGGGGAATTTTGCTCCCGTTAAAATGCATAAATTATTTTTAGAGGCCATGAAAGTCGTAACAGCATCTTTTGGGGACCTTACGTTTGTTATTGTCGGTGATTCATTGAATGTCAAAAATCTGAGTTTGCAGGACCTAAAAAATGAAGCAAAAAATCTTGGCTTAGAGACAAAGGTGATCTTCACGGGCAACAGAAGCGATGTCCCGAATCTTCTAAGATCATTTGATATTTTAGTTTCGCCGTCTTCGAAAGAATCTTTTGGACGCGTGGTCATGGAGGCCATGGCTATGGGGGTTGCTGTAGTGGCCACTGATTCGGGAGGGCCGGGAGAGATCATTGAAGACGGGCTTTCCGGGATCATAATCCCGGTAGATGATTCTTCAAGGATCGCCGGGGCTGTTTTAGCATTGTTACGTGATGACCAAAGGCGAAAAGAAATTGGAGGCAACGGCTCTCGGCGCATCAAAGAGCATTTCTCATTTGAGAAAACGTATTTCAAATTTAACAAGATCCTTGATTTTAATACTGGACTTTTAAATAAACAAAATGGGGGAATATGAAGATCAGCGGAGTTACGATTGTTCGTAATGCCATTCAATATGGTTATCCAGCGCTGGAGTCCATTAAAGCTGTTTTGCCTATTTGTGATGAGTTTATTGTCAATGTGGGGGATTCCAATGACGGCACCCTTGAACTGATCAAATCTATTAAAGACCCGAAGATAAAGATCGTTGAGCGCGTCTGGGACATGTCAATGGGTCAAGATGTCCTTTCGCTGGAAACAGATTACGCGATCAGCCAATGCCGGGGGGACTGGGTCATTTATGTGCAGACAGACGAACTCATTCACGAAGAGGATCTTCGGCAGGCAAAGAAATATATGCAGCGATATCTTAACGTTTTAGATGTGGATGGGTTTCATTTCAAATGGCTTCATTTTTATGGCAGTTTTTACCGTTATCGAATTGATGGAGGATGGTTTCAGAAACAGATCCGTATCGTCAGAAATAATGGTTTGTATGAATCGCACGACGGAGCTTGGGGGTTTAGGCGCAAAGACAAAAAACCTATGAGGACCGTAAAGACGCCTTTTTTTATTTATCATTATGGATGGGTCAACGATCCGAAGATGATGGCCATTAGAAGGAGAAATGCGTATGAGGTCGGCATGGCCGGGCCCATGGAATTTCAAGCCGGTGAGTTTAGGGGATCTTTGGACAGGGTCAGGCCGTTATTGATAAAATTGGGCCAAGCGTCGGATAAGTTTACAAGTATTGATGCTGCCGTGGATTGGTTAAATAAGTGCATAGAACCATTTCAGATTTATGCCGAGTGTATAAAGTCAAATAAGATGGAGAAAAATATACAAGATTTGCTGCCTATCAATTTTGAAACTATGGCTGAAACTCAGCTGAGAAATTTAGCTCTTAGCGCTAATGGGAAGGGGCTAAAAAGGGCGATATTAAACCATCTTTATCCGCACGAGACGCCAAAAATGTATTTTGCTAACTTAACCGAGAAAGAAAAGGGACCCGAATACGATTATGGCGATTTAAATAGATTTCCGGTTTATTTTGGGACTCATCCGGCGGTTATGGATCATTTGGTCAGGCAGCATTTTGTTAGTCAACAAGATTGGCAGAAAATCGTCGGTCAATATTGGTGGAATCCGCTATTGTGGTTTAGGGTTCGTTATAAAACAGGCCTGCGTGTTAAAGAGAGGATCGTCTAACAGGGCGCATAGAATGTTCATAAAAAAATTATTATCCGGATTCCTTCAAGCAGCACGTAAGCCCAAAGACATCTTTTTATTGTCCTTGTTGGCATTGCTTTTGCTTTGGCAGCCCTCATACTTGCGTCAGGAGTTAAATCTATCTGAATGGGGGCTTTATCTGCCGGGTATTGAGGCTGTTTCTCAGGGGCAGGTGCCCTACAGAGATTTTTTTCATCTGCGCGGGCCTTTTGAATTGTACGTGCCGGCATTTTTTATGAAAATATCCGGTTTTAGGGCGGATGTTTTGGCGGCCTATTTTTATGTTGGCACGGTGCTGACGATACTCGCGGCCATACTCATTGCTTATGAGCTTATTCAAATAAGAGTTTTGCTTTATTCTTTTGTGTTAATTTTGGCGACTCGGACTTTTCCACGGGTAGTTTTTACGTTTTGGGGAGGGATGCGTTATGCATGGGGATTATTGGCGGTATGGTGTTTAATTCGATTTTTTAAGACCAATCATCGAGGTTGGCTTGTGGCTGGCGGTTGTTTGGCCGCGATCGGCGCGTGGACAAGTATTGAGATCGGAGTTTGTGTTCTTGCGGCTTTTATGGCGGCCATGGTTTTAAGCCGTGAATACCGTCGAAGGGCATGGGTATTTTTAGCCGGATTTTTGGGTTTAAGTTTGCCTTATGCGGTCTATTTGATAAGCCAAAACGCTTGGTTGCCCTATTGGCATGTCCAGTGGACCGTTGTGACCCACCTGACTAATACTTTTTTGCAGACTGACCCGGTGCCGGATACTTTTTTAAAGTTTTTGCATGCCATATTTTTTCCACTAGACAAGAGTTTTTATCAGATGACCCCGATGTACTGTTTTATAATCTTTTTTTCTTTTTACGTTGGGCGCGTGTTTAATAAAAAAGTTACTGCCTTAGAGCAGGCGGCCTTAGCGGTAGCGGTGTACGGCTTGATGTTATTTTTGACGGGATTCCGTAGTTTATGGTCTTCACAATTTGAAATGTCTCTGCAGCCCGAGAAAATTGTTTTATTTTATCTCCTGGGTCATTTTATAGTATGGGTACGCCGGAAGTTTGCAAGATTTCAATGGGCGGCGGTAGTATTGTTAGCCGCGGTGTTCATATCTTCGGCGATATACACTGCCGACCGTTTTAAAACGAGATTTTATAAATCTTCTTGGGTTTACCAGTTGATAGAAGGCAAGGATGAGGGGAAACGGGCATTGATAAACGGGGCCCCTGGCAGTCCTATTAATTTGCCGCGCATCAGGCATATGAGGATCCCCGTATGGCAAGCCACGGATTTAAAGCAATTAACGCATTTCGTTGAGGAATATGTACCGGTACATGAGGCGGTATGGATGTATCCGGAGCTTGGCAGTTTGCATTTTATACTCGACAGGCCTTGGGTAGGACGTTTTCCCATGGCTACATTATCTTGGCTGGATGAAGGATGGTTTGTTGGTTATGAACAGGCGCTTAAGAGCAATCCTCCAAGATATGCCATTGTGAATAAGGTGATGCCTTTTTATTTCGAAACAATATATTTTCTGGTGCCGGCCAACCGCATTAAACATGAGCGTATGATGCGATTTCTGTATAATCATTATGTGATCGAAGGGCAAACGCCGAGTTATTTCATATATCGGCGTGTGCATTAAAATATGAAAATCAGCGGCGCAGCCACGGATATCAAAAAGATTCTGGTCATTAACCCTTACGGTATCGGGGACGTGTTATTTACGACCCCGGTCATCAGTAATCTGCGCCGGGCGTATCCCCAGGTGTACATCGCCTATCTGGCTAACGCCCGCACCGCGGATTTTCTTAAAGCTGATCCTGACATCCAACAGGTTTTCATCTACGAACGCGATGAGTTTGTGGGGAAGTACCAAAAATATTTTGAACTTTTCAACAGCATCAAACAACAGGCCTTTGATGTTGTTTTTGATTTTTCTCTTAACAGTTCCTTTGGTTTTTTGTGTGCCGCCTGCGGGATCAAAAAACGTATCGGGTTTGATTATCGGGGCCGCGGCCGGTTTTTAACGGATAAAATCCCTATGAAAGGTTATGAGGGCAAACACGTCATTGAATATTATTTGGAATTATTAGGTCCGGCCCAAGTGCCGGTGGTTGACAAGAACATGGCGCTTATCGTTACTCCAAAAGACATCCAATGGGCCAAAGATTGGATAGCCAAACAGGGAATCAACCCGGCCAAGCCCGTTATAGGGGTAGTCCCCGGAGGGGGGCAAAGCTGGGGAAAAGCCGCCGGAAACAAGCGCTGGTCCGCGTCCAAATACGCCCAATTAGTGGATAAAATCATTGAAAATTTCGACGCTGTCATTATACTGTTGGGGGACTCCAAAGAAGAGCAGTTGTGCCGTGAAGTTGCCGGCCTGTCTCATTTTCCTTTACATTTAGCGGCGGGGCAGACCTCCGTACTCGGGATGGCGGCGCTTTTTAAGCAATGCCGCTTGGCCCTTGTTAATGACGGGGGCCCTTTGCATGTGGCTGTGGCTGCCGGCGTAAAAACGGTATCTATTTTTGGTCCGGTGGACCCGCAAGTGTACGGCCCGTATCCGCCAACCGGACATATCACTGTCCAAAAAGGGCTGCCTTGCCAGTCATGTTACCGGCGTTTTCGTATGGCCGACTGCGGCCATATCAGTTGTTTACGGGATTTATCCGTTGAGGAAGTATACAGAAAGGTAGAAGGTGTTTTATGAGCGTTCCGTTTATTGATTTTAAGGAACAGAACCGCGCAATTCAGGCAGAGGTAGATGCCGGTTTTAAGAAAGTGTTTGAAAAAGGCGATTATATTTTAGGCGAGCAGGCTAAGATCTTTGAAGGGGCTTTTGCCAAATTCTGCCAGGCGCAATACGGGGTGGGCGTTAATTCCGGGACAGATGCTTTGCATTTGGCGTTGGTCGCCTTGGATATCAAGGAAGGCGACGAGGTGATCCTTCCGGCCCATACTTTTATTGCCACGGCCCTGTGCGTTTCTTTTTGCCGCGCCAAACCGGTTTTTGTGGATATCCAGCCGGATACCTATAATATGGACCCCAAAGCTTTCCGGGCCGCCATCACTCAAAGGACCAAGGCGGTCATCCCTGTGCATATTTACGGCCAGCCCGCGGATATGGATGAGATCGTTGCTATTGCCCGCAAGCACGCAATTAAAATCGTGGAAGATGCGGCCCAGGCGCATGGTTCGCGTTATGGGGACAAGCGGGCGGGCTCTTTGGGGGATGTGGCTTGTTTTTCTTTTTACCCCACTAAAGGTCTGGGAGCCTGCGGAGATGGGGGGATGATCGTTACCAGCGATAAGACCATTTATGAAAAGCTCCTTATGCTGCGCGATTATGGGCGTTATGGCCGCTATGAGCACAAAATTAAAGGGACCAATTCGCGTTTGGATACACTCCAGGCGGTGGTGCTTAATGCCAAATTAAAATATCTCGACGTTTGGAATGATATGCGCGCGAAAAACGCGGCTTATTACACCGAACTTTTGAAGTCTTTAAAGGGTGTTGTCGCTCCTGTCATCAAAGAGGGGCGTACGCATGTTTTTCAAACTTTCGCGGTGCGGGTGCCCGGCCGTGATAAGGTCATTGAGGCCATGAAAGCCAAAGGCATTGGAGCGCTTATCCATTATCCTATTCCTTTGCACCTACAGGAAGCTTACGCGGAATTAGGGTATAAAAAAGGGGATTTTCCCTTTGCTGAAGCGGTGGCCGGAGATATTATGAGCCTGCCGATGTTTCCTCATATGACCCATGAACAGATCCAAATTGTGGCAGCGGCCATGAAAGAATCGTTGTGATAAAATCCTCGATCATTTGCGACAGATTAATGTATGGCGCTTTGCTTGGAATGATCTGGTTTATTCCATATGGCCGGGCAGGAATTGAAGCCTTTCTGTTGACGATGATCATCGCCTGGGCGGCAAAGCGTTTTTTGGCATGGAATGCGGATCCGCGTCAGGGCCTCTCAAAAACTTTTGGCGTTCCTTCCAGCGGCATGGGTTGGCCCCTGATTGCCATCGGTTTGTTGATCGTCTTGACGATACCGTTTAGCCATTATCCTTCTTTAAGTCTTAAAAAATTCTTTACAAGATTTTTGCAGCAGATCTTTATCATGTACGCTACGGCCGAGATCGTCCATACTCGACGGCGTTTGTATGGCGTCTTGGCCATGCTATCGTTGATGATTTTTTTCGTTTGTACCGAGGCCCTGGCACAGTATGCATTGGGCCATAACGTTACTCATCATGCCTTGCTTATTTTTGGAAGAGTATCAGGACCGATGCACCACCCCAATGATCTGGGGACTCTGCTCGTGACGGTTTTACCCGTGGCGTTAGCTTTGGTTATCATTAAGCAGAGGCCTTGGATGAGAGGGATGATCTGGGTATTGTTCGTAAGCGCA
>CAYNGE010000071.1:0-6777 GCA_964396865.1 uncultured Planctomycetales bacterium | reverse complement strand
CTTATCTTTGACCTTGGTAATGTATTTCTCAACATCGCCGCCCTCATTTTGGATGGATTCAAGCATCTCAATGACTGCCTGATTAGCGCCCCCATGCAAAGGTCCCCATAAAGCGCAGATCCCCGCGGAAATGGAAGCGTATAAATTCGCGCGCGAACTTCCAACCAAACGCACGGTGGATGTGGAACAGTTCTGTTCATGGTCGGCGTGCAGGATCAAAAGCATCTGCAAAGCGTCGACGACTTCATCCACGATCTTGTAGGGATGCGTCGGTGAAAAGAACATCATATTGAGAAAATTGGGCACATAATGCAGATCAGAACGAGGATAGATAAAAGGCTCGCCGATCGATTTTTTATAAGAAAATGCGCAGATCGTCCGTACTTTGGAGAGCAGTTGGACCGCGATACGGTCTATTTCCGCTTCGGTCGGATTTTCCTTGATCAATTCCGGATAGTAAGCGGACAAGGCGCAGACCATGGCTGAAAGGCTGGCCATAGGATGCGTCGTCGCCGGATAAGCGTCAAAGAAATTCTTCATGTCCTCATGGATCATGGAATGTTCATTGAAAGCGGCGGAAAAAGCATCCAGCTCTTTTTGACTGGGCAAGTGACCATAGATAAGAAGGAAAGCCGTTTCCACAAAGGTGGATTTGACAGCCAACTGTTCAATAGGGATGCCGCGGTAGCGCAAGATCCCCTTTTCTCCGTCGATATAGGTAATGGCGCTCTTGCAGGAACCGGTGTTGCTGAAACCCGGGTCCAAGGTGATAAACCCGGTTTGAGAACGTAATTTGGCTATATCAAAAGCTTTCTCACCTTCAGTACCAACAATAATCGGGCATTCCAGGATCTTTCCATCAATATTAACTTGAACATTGTCCGCCATAAGTGTCTCCTCTATTAAAATAAACAGCCCTTTACTTTACCTAAAAATACGTTATCCGTCAAATCCGAATGTATGGGAGTGATCGTGATGAATTTATTCTTTAAAGCGTACGTGTCGATCGTGTTATCATCCTTATGGACCGGCATTTGAGAGCCCATCCAATAGTAATGTTTGTCATGAAGGCTTTTTCGCTTTTCAAAGATTTCATGGATAGGTTCGATCCCCTGACGGGTCCAACGAACACCTTTGGGTTTGCCGGGCGGTACGTTGACATTAAGGAACGTGCCTGAAGGCAAATTATTTTTATAGACCCATTTGGCAAATTTAGCGGTAAATTTGGCGGTCAGCGAAAAATCAGGATCATCAAAAGAATCCAAAGAGACAGAAAAAGCTTTGATCCCCATCAAAGCGCCTTCGCGTGCCGCGGCCACTGTTCCGGAATAAAACACGCTGCAGCCGTCATTACCGCCTAAGTTGATGCCGGAGATCACCATATCCGGCTTTTTACCTTTAAAAAGTACATTTATGCCCCATTTGACGCAATCTGCCGGCTTGCCGCTGATGGCAAATCCGTCGAAATGATGTTCCGGGGAAATTCTTTTGACAAAAAGCGGATAAAAAAGCGTGATGCCATGCCCCACCGAGCTTTGTTCATGATCAGGTGCAACGACAATCACATCGGCGAATTTGGTCAGTTCCTTATAAGCAGCATAAATACCTTCCGCATAAATACCGTCATCATTCGTTAATAAAATACGCATTATTTTGCCAACTTCCTTAAAACCGTCTGTAAAATGCCCCCGTTACGTAAATAATCCACTTCCACCGGCGTATCGACCCTCGCAATAACATTAAACCTGCGCTTGTTACCATCGGTAGAGGTCGCTTCCACGACCAGTTCCTGCCGTGGTTTTAAATGATCATCCAAATTAATAAAGTCAAAGATCTCATCACCCTTTAACCCCAAAGAAGTATAGCTCGTTCCCTCTTTAAACTGGCAGGGTAAAACACCCATACCGCACAAATTACTGCGGTGAATACGCTCAAAACTGGTGGCCAAAACCGCCCGGATACCAAGCAAGGTGGCACCTTTGGCTGCCCAGTCACGGGAAGAACCGGCGCCGTATTCACGGCCGGCCAAAACAACAAGCGGCGTATGGGTTTCTTTATATTTCACGGCCGCGTCATAAATAAACATTTTTTCGCCGGAAGGCCAATACGTGGTCCATGGCCCTTCTTTGTCGGGGGCGATCAAATTACGTAAACGGATATTGGCAAAAGTACCGCGGGTCATGACCCTGTCATTACCGCGACGGGTCCCGTAAGTATTAAAATCTTTGGGGTCAACGCCCTCTCTAATAAGATATTTCCCCGAAGGTGAATCTTTGGCAATGGCCCCGGCCGGTGAAATATGATCGGTCGTAATAGAATCGCCGACCATCACCAAACATCTGGCCTTTGTAATTGCGCCCAGCGGATCAGCTTGCAATTTCATGCCTGCAAAATAAGGAGGGTTTTGGATATAAGTGCTTTGAGCGTTCCAGTTAAAAAGATCAGATTTAACGGTTTTAATGGCATTCCAATTTTTATCGCCTTGGTCTACATTTTTGTAACAACGGCGGAACATGGCAGCTTTAACAAATTTGGCAACGGCTTGGGCGATCTCTTTTTGTGTCGGCCAAATGTCTGCAAGATAGACCGGTTTGCCTTTTTTATCCTGCCCCAAAGGCTCATGAGCCAAATCAATGTCTACACGCCCGGCTAAAGCGAAAGCCACAACCAATGGCGGAGATGCCAGGAAACTTGCTTTGGTATGCGGATTAATACGGCCTTCAAAATTGCGATTGCCCGATAACACAGCAACCGCGACCAGATTGGCTTGCGTGATCGCGTTGGCCACAGGCTCAGGCAAAGGGCCGGAATTACCGATACATGTCGTACATCCATAACCCACAATATTAAACTTAAGTTTTTCAAGGGGTTTCATTAATCCGGCTTTTCTTAAATATTCTTCAACCACCTGGGAACCCGGCGCAAAAGAGGTTTTAACATAAGAAGCGGGTTTTAAACCCTTTTCCACAGCTTTTTTTGCCAAGAGGCCGGCGCCGATCAACACCGACGGGTTTGAAGTATTGGTGCAACTGGTAATGGCCGCAATAACCACAGCACCATGCGTGATGGTTTCAGGCGGTTGGCTTTGTATCGTCGCCTTGCGCTTTAAGTCTTCGGCGCCCAAACCAAAGCCATGAGAGCCAATGTCTACAGTTAAGGTTTTTCGAAAGTTATCTTTCAGGTCTTTTAAGGACACTTTGTCTTGCGGACGTTTGGGGCCGGCCAAACAAGGCTCCACAGTCGATAGGTCCAGTTGGATAACATCGGAATAAAGGCATTTGGCGGCATTTGGATTGTAGAATAAGCCTTGGGCCTTATAATATTTTTCCACCAAGGCTACTTGGCCGGCACTTCGCCCGGATAGTTTCAAATACTCCAGCACCTGATCATCAACGGGAAATAAACCGATCGTAGCCCCGTATTCCGGCGACATATTGGCAATTGTGGCTCTATCGGGAAGGCTTAAGTATTGCAATCCTTCGCCAAAAAATTCCACAAACTTTTCAACCACTCCTTTGTTGCGTAAAATTTGAGTGATCGTAAGGACCAGATCAGTTGCCGTCACCCCGTCTTTAAGCTTACCTTTTACGTTAAATCCCACAACTTCCGGTAAGATCATATAAATAGGCTCGCCTAACATGACGGCCTCGGCTTCAATACCGCCCACTCCCCAGCCAACAATCCCCAAACCGTTGATCATTGTGGTATGCGAATCAGTACCCACCAAAGTATCAGGAAAAGCTATATTTTCCGATCCTGTCTTTTTTGTTAAAACCCCTTTAGCCAGATATTCGAGGTTGACCTGATGCACAATACCGGTGGCCGGCGGCACGACCCTGAAATTTTGTAAAGCGCTCTGCCCCCATTTAAGAAATTCATAACGTTCTTGATTACGTTCAAACTCCATACGCACATTTTGGGCCGGGGCTTTGTTGGTCCCAAAAGCATCAACTTGCACCGAATGGTCAATGACAAGATCGCATGGCACCTGCGGATTGATCTTTTTAATGTCGCCGCCTAAATGTTCCATGGCATCGCGCATGGCGGCGATATCCACGAGACACGGAACGCCGGTAAAATCCTGTAAGATCACACGGCCGGGTTTAAAGGCAATCCCCTCTTTTTTCTCGTTGGGTTTCCAGCGGGCGATCGTGTTGATATCTTTTTGGGTCACCTGATCATTATCGAAATTGCGCAAGGCGCTTTCTAAAAGGATGCGGATGGAAAACGGCAGTTGAGATATGTCAAGACCCTGGATTTTAGCGAATTGGGGTAAAGAGTAGATCGTATATTGGGATGAATTGACTTTTAGTTTTTTAGTAACGGATTTCTTATCAAATGAGCCTATCATAAAATTTTCCACCTCGTCGCTCCATTATAAGCTATATCGAACCTGCGTCAATAAGGAACAAAGCGGGTTTTTTATCAAAATTAAGAGTGCTTTTTTTCCACTCTTTGATGCTCATCGTTTTGATAATTTGACCGGAAGATGTAATATCACAAGCAACGCAAAGATAAGTATTATCATGGCAGGCCTTCAAAATATCTTCCAGAATATTTTGATTGCGGTAAGGGGCCTCCATAAAAATTTGAGTTTGTTGCTCTTTAAAAGAACGTTCTTCCAACATTTTGATCTTTCGCGTTCTCCCCTCACGGTCTTTAGGCAAATAACCGTTAAAAGCAAAATTTTGTCCGTTTAATCCGGAGCCCATCAAAGCCATGACGATCGAACAGGGCCCGACCAATGGAATAATGTCTATATGATGTTTGTGGGCCAGCAAGACGAGATTAGCCCCCGGATCTGCCACACAAGGACACCCGGCTTCCGATATAATGGCGCAATTTTCTTCCTGAAGGATCTTGATATAGTCTGCCGCTTGTTTGGGGTCGGTGTGTTCATTAAGATCATAAAATCGGCAGTCGTCCAGAGGAAGATGCGCATTTAATTTTTTTAGAAGGCGGCGGGCGGATTTAGGTTCTTCTACGAAAAAAATACGCACATCAGCGATCTTTCCGGCAATGTCATGAGACGAAAGATCACACTCTTCTTCATTGATAGCATTGGGGACTAAATATAACTTAGGCATCAAGGAGTGTCTTTACCCCATGTTTTTTCCAAATATTGATTGCGTCCGGAATTATCATGATAAAGATCATATTGGAATGGGCTTTTCTGATAATATTTCTGGTGATAGTCCTCCGCCGGATAAAATGTGGACGCTGGGACAATTTGGGTCGCAATAGGTCCATGAAAACGGCCTGAAGCAGCCAGGGCCTGTTTAGATCTCTCCGCCAGACGTTTTTGCTCTTCGTTGTGATAAAAGATCACGGTTCTGTATTGCGAGCCTTCATCCACAAATTGGCCATTGACCTGTGTGGGATCGATATTATGCCAATAAATGTTCAGAATTTTTTCATAGGATACTTCCCGGGGGTCGAATTCTATCTGGATCGCCTCCACATGGCCGGTTGTGCCGGAAGAAACTTCTTCATAAGTAGGGTTTTTGGTAGTCCCGCCGGTATAACCCACCGTGGTCTTTTTGACACCTATCGTATGATCAAAAAATGGCTGCATGCACCAAAAACATCCGCCGGCAAAAGTCGCTTTTTCCAGATGAGTGTCTTGCATAACAGCCTCCTTAGGCGGCACTGTAAACTTCAGCGCCGCCTTTAATGATCGGGAAAATTCTTCCGGGGTCACAAGCCCCATGACCCGGGAATCCTTTATTTCATGGCCGTGTCCGTCTAAAAAAACAACTTCCGGCACGCCGTCGATCCCGTATTCCTGAATAATGCTTTGCACCCGGGCTCCATTAATATTGGTGACATTCATTCTTAAAGCGGTCACTTGAGCCAATTGAGCGATGATAGAAGGATCAGAAAATACGATCCTGTCTAATTCATGGCAATCCGGGCACCAGTCCGCATAAAAATCGATCACCACAGGTTTTTTCTGAACAATAGAGTCTTCCACCGCCTGTTTGCTATAAGGCTTCCAGATGGATCTTGCCGGGTTACCCTTCTGTCCCGACTGTGACGTAGCCTGTTGGCATGAGGCCAAAGCAATGATCAAAAGTGTTAAACCAATTAAATTTTTCATAAAGGTATTATACCACAATTCTTATGAAGCCTCCTAAAGGCTTGTGCAGCAGCTTTTTCACTTTTTTTAAAATTATAGTGGATTATTGCTAAGATTATTATCGGTAAGTTTTACTATGATATTATTGCCCGAAGGATCAACGTAGTAACGGATAGTGACCCAATCACTGACATTTACGTCCATAAGATGCGCGTTACCTCCGATATCCTTACCATTATAAAATTTCATTTCATTGGGAACACCCAGCGAATCTATGGTCGCCAAGACAAGAACTCCTCCAACAGAATCGACCTGACTTACCTCACCGGTGACTTCCGTAACCTTAGGCGGCACGGTTTTCACATCACCATACGCCTTGACAGGCCACAAATACCCTCCCAAAGCAATTAAAATAATAAGTACGGCCGATCTAAAGGAAGAGATGCTCATAACACCATCTCCTATTCCCAGTTCGTAATGTTGTCAGTGCCTTCAACACCATCTTTGCCTAATGAACTTAAGTCATAACTCTGGGGCCGATGTTCACCCGGAGCTTTGTACACATAAGGCCTTTTCCATGGATCAAGCGGCACCTTATCAAGATAAGGCCCTTTCCAGTTTTCATCACCCGGAGAAACCACCAAATCATCGAGAGTTTTTGGAAGAGAACCTGTGTCAGCGTCATAAAGCTTTATCGC
>CAYNGE010000070.1:0-6791 GCA_964396865.1 uncultured Planctomycetales bacterium | reverse complement strand
ATCTTTGATCTGCCGCGGGGTTGAAATTCCAAAACCCACGCACACAGATTTTTTAGTAAACCGCTTGATATGTTGGACCTGCTTGACGACCGATCGCGCAATAGCTTGGTTTGAACCTGTAACACCCGCCAGAGACATATAATAAACAAAACCGCTGGAGGCTTTGGTGTTGGCCTTAATACGGCGGTCCTGTGTTGTGGGCGCTATAAAGAAAATCACGGCGATCCTATAGCGGCCGGCCGCGCGGCGTAAAATTTGGGCTTCTTCCGGCGGTAAATCAGGCACAATAACGCCATCTACTCCTGCCCGCGCGCATGCCTTGATAAATTTTTCTTCGCCAAAACGCAATACCGGATTGTATGAAGTCATCAAGGCGATCGGTATGGAAGTTTGACGTCTAAGGCTTTTGACCGTTTCTAAAATTTTTTTGACTGTGGTGCCCCTCTTTAAAGCGCGAAAGTAAGATGCCTGTATAATGGGCCCGTCAGCCAAAGGGTCAGAAAAAGGGACGCCTAATTCAATAATATCAACACCGGCTTTTTCAAAAGCCACGACCAAATCCCGGGTCGTTTTGAGGTCCGGATCGCCGGCGGTAATAAAAGCGATGAACGCTTTGCGCCGGCAGGCCTTAAGGTCTTGAAATTTTTGTTCTATTCTATTCATGAGATAAATTGTGAGATCTGGTTCATGTCTTTGTCCCCGCGGCCGGAAAGACAGACAATGACCGTGGCTCTTTTTTTAATACGGCGGGCCAATTTTGGTAAATACGCGATGGCATGGGCCGTCTCCAGCGCCGGGATGATCCCCTCCAGACGCGACAAAAGCTTTAATCCTTCCACTGCTTCCAGATCTTTGATCGTCACATACTTGGCACGGCCGCTTTTTTGATAATAGGCATGTTCGGGGCCTACGCCCGGATAATCCAAACCCGCGGCAATGGAATGGGCTATTTGCACTTGTCCATCGCTGTCTTGCAGGAGCAAACTTTTGCTGCCATGCAGAACGCCGATCTTGCCTTGAGTTAAAGTCGCGGCATGCCGGCCAGTACGCACACCGCATCCGGCGGCTTCCACGCCTATCATCCTGACATTCTTATCATGATAAAATGGATGGAACAGGCCCAAAGCATTACTGCCTCCGCCCACGCAAGCCAAAAGATAGTCCGGCAATTTCCCTTCTTTGGCTAAAAATTGACGGCGCGCCTCCCGGCCTATGACCGATTGAAAATCACGCACCATGGCCGGATACGGATGAAACCCCGCCACAGAACCGATAATATAAAAAGTGTCCTTGACATTCGTCACCCAGTCGCGCACCGCTTCATTCATAGCATCTTTAAGCGTTTTGGAGCCGCTTTCAACGGTTATGACCTGGGCCCCTAACAATTTCATGCGGATCACATTAAGTGACTGGCGCTCCACATCCAGAGAGCCCATATAAACAACACATTTAAGGCCGAATAACGCCGCGACGGTGGCCGCGGCCACGCCATGCTGACCAGCGCCGGTCTCGGCGATGATACGGGTTTTTCCCATGCGGCGGGCAACTAATATCTGGCCTAAAGTATTATTGATCTTATGGGCGCCGGTATGCAGCATATCTTCCCGTTTTAAATAGACCTTAAGCGTCTTTAGATGGGCGCTTAAACGTTTGGCCAAATATAAATTCGTGGGCCGTCCGGCATAATCCTTAAGATAAGCCTCAAATTCCCTCGCAAAGGCTTTGTCCTTTTTAATAGCGCGGTATTGGTCTTCTAATTCGGCCAAAACCGCCATCAGGGTTTCAGGAGCAAAACGCCCGCCGAAAGGACCATAATAGCCTTTTTTATCAGGATCATTCCTCATGACTTGTCATCTCCATAGCTGTATTAGCAATGCCTATGGCCCCACTGATCCGTAAAGGCCATTTTTGGGCAGTGCTGTCAAACCAAATCTTATATTTAGCGGGCCTGCTTTGCATGAAAAAACTGTCATACTGTTTGCCCTGTAATTGTAAGTTAACGCGCCTAACCAACTCTATTTTTACATCTGTAGTCGGCAAAGAAACGTTGAGGACATCACCGATCTTAAACGAACCGTTCCTGCGATAGCGAAGAATAAACCCGTAAATATTATCTATGGGCCCTGTTCTTTTAAGGACCCGCTCGGTGTTCTTCCCCCCAACGGTTTTAGTCACGCGCACTTCATCTTTGGCGCGATCATACACTTCCAAAATTTTTTCTCTTTGCCCAAAAATATTCAAATTACGCTGGACGAACAACGGGTAAAAACTAAGCGGATCGGTATAAATCCTTTCTTCATCCAAAAAATTCAAAGCCTGGGCTTTAAAAATGATCAAAAATGTGTGTTTGCCCTGATACGTCTCGGGACCGACATTCCTTAAACTCGCTTCCCCGACTTCAATGCCCATTTGCATGATCGCATAATGTATGGTCTCGGCCCGCGCCGAGGGCTGAAATAACAACAGCGCTATAATGGCAAAAAAATACAAGGATATGCTTTTACGTTTCTTCATGCTTGGCTATCGTATTCCTTTAAGAACGCTTCTAATACCCGCGCGCCATTATGCAAATTTTTAATTTCCACATATTCGTCATTGGCATGCATGACTCCGCGGCTGCCCCAACCGGTGGAAAAAGCCGGAATACCGCAATCCGCAAAAAAGGTGATCACCGTCGCTCCCTGACTGCCTTTTATACGCGCTTTAAATCCCATCTTCCGGCAGGTATCCGCATAAATCTTGACCAAAGGATGCTTCGGGTCTACCCCGCAGGGTTTCTGGGCGCTATCAACAATGATCTTAAAATCTTTGGCTTCTCGGGCAATTACGCTTTTGATCTCTTTTAAGACCCCGCCCGCGGTCATCCCCGGCAAAAAACGGATATCCACGGCAAACTCGCAAAAATCCGCCACCATATTGACTTTATCGCCGCCTCTGATGGTCCCGATATTCTTAGTTGGCGGTACTAAAAGAGGATGCTTTTTATACTTGAATTGGTGCTTCTTTAGACGATCAATTGCCCGCGCCGCGATCTCAATGGCATTGATCCCCATCCAATTGTACGCCCCATGCGCCTTTTTTCCAAAGATCTGCACCCGGCAATGAAGAAGTCCTTTTTGCGTAATGATCGCATCAAATTCATCAGAATCTAAAATCAAAGCCGCCTTAGAGCGTAAAATGCCTTTTTTCAATAAAGGAATGATCCCCAACTTGCTTCCGGTTTCCTCATCGGCCGTGGCCGCAAACACAATGTCCCTTTGCAGGCGCACACCATCTTCAACCAAACTGCGCAAAACTTCCATGCCCACCGCGCAATTGCCCTTATCGTCGCTGGCTCCCCGTCCGTAAATACGGCCCCTATGAAGGGCCGCTCCCAGCGGATCGAATTTCCACCCATCCCCAAAAGGCACAGTGTCATAATGGGGCGTGATCACTAACGCTTCGCGCGCGGCTTTGGCGCGCGGCCAAGTGCCTTTAAGAACGGCCACCACATTGGGGCGATCTTTGGCAAATGAATATATTTTAGGCCCCAAGCCGATGGACTTTAAATCGCGGGCCACAAAATCCGCCACCGCCACTTCATTTCCGGGCGGATTGGCGGAATCCATCTGTAATAGTTCGCGGGTCAATTTGATCAATCGTTCTTTGTTGATCATCCCAGGATCCCTTTGGCTTTTTCTTCGCCTTCAAGACGTTTAAAATCATCGTAATCCACAAAAATAATTTGAGGCTTTTCATGGCTTATTTTAAGCATCTTGGGCATATGGTCCCTGATATTTTGAAAAGCGACGAATTTAAACTCGGTGCCGCACTCCGGGCACCGGAGCATGTCTAATTTCAGGTCCATCCTTTTACAATTGGCGCAAGTTCCGGATAAAGCCCCATAAGTCATCAAATGGGTTTTGACCTCATCAAGGTAAAATTTTTTATAAACACGGAGAAAGCGTTCAGACATGGCGGATATTATAACATCTGCGGGAAACTTGGTCGAATATATAAATGGAGAGCTCCGGCGGCCATAAAAAACGACAGGGTCATCTATTTTTTATTTTATCTGATGTGCCCCGGATAAATCCAGAGGGCCTTTAGTAACGGATGATCCCTGTCGTTAATTTATTTATAGCACTAAAATACCGTTTTAGCAAGTGCTGCGTCTAACTATTTTTGACATGATCAGCGGATAATTACGCTCGCTGGAGGCCAAATAATATTCTTTCATCTGCCAGGGCAGCGGATCGTGAACAAATAAATCCGCCTCCAGGGCCTCCAGGACCTTACCATCGGAAACCCGGCGCAGATCGATCCCCGCCCGACGCAGGATAGGCCAGCTTCCGGCAAAATCCCATAGATGGCAGCGCGTAAAACATCCCGCCCCCCGGCCGACGGCAGGCCAGCATAAATTGACCACCGCACAGGCATTGATCATGATATGGAAATCTTTGTCCTTCCAGTTAAATTTCTCAAAGAACGTGTCATTGCAAAAAAACAGAGAACGGGCGGATAGTTCTTCATCCCAAGGGACTATCCGGGTTTTAGACTCTTTTGGACTGAAAGCCTCCCGCACAAAATAAGCCTCGGCGCCGTCACAATAAAAAAGCTCATTTAGCATAGGAAAATAAACCACGCCAAGCCATGGTTTTAAATCCTTGATCAATCCGATGGATATGCCAAATAAAGGCATGCGGTTGGCGTACAGACGAGTGCCATCGATCGGGTCCAAAGCCCAGATATACGTCGATCGATCAAGGCTCTTCTGGTCCAAAAATTCAATGATATTCGGATCTTCTTCGTCAATAAGCACGTGCCCCGGCTTTTTTAAAAAATCCGCTAACGTTAAACGGGCCAACTTTGAGATCGCCTTGTCCGCCAGAGTTATAACGGAATGGTCTTTTTTAAGTCCCGGCTCGCTGTGCGCAATCAAATCCACAGCGATGCCGCCGGCCTCACGGACAAAAGATAACATGCGTTGAATATAAATATCGGAAGAGATCATGAGCTAATGATCATTTAAAAGAAGAACGGATCATAAGAATGGGAATGTCGGTTTTATGGCGCAAAATGTCTGCCACGCTGCCTAGGATCATGTCTTTAACAAACCGGTGCCCGTGCGTGGACATGGCAATAAGGTCTCCTCCTTCTTTTTGAGTGACAGATAAAATACCATCTGCCGGCTCCTGACCTTGCACCAAAAACGCCTGGACAGAAAAACCTTCGCTTTGCAGGCCGGCGCAAATCTCATCTAAATACGCCTGGTCTTTTTTGATCTCCTCGGAATCCGCCAAGTTCAACTGGTCCTGCAGGCGCGCAACAAACCCGTCAGCCACATGCACCAGCACCAATCGAGCATGCGTCCATTGGGCGAGCTTGCGGACATGGTCCAAAATAGTTTTATCGGTCGGCGAATTATCCAAAGGCACAATAATTTTTTTATACATTCATATTCCCCTTTAGGTTCTCCATTTAATGGAACAACCCATGGATGGCATTTGTTTGGCTGCAATCGGCCGGCCGGATGCCATATTATTCATAGCTTCTTTTAATTCTTCACGAGTGACTGAAGCCTCTTCCTTCCAATTATCATCAATGCGGCCATGATAGACAAGCATTTTATTTTTGTCGAACAAATAAATATCCGGCGTGCATTGGGCGCGGAAAGCCTCCGCCACCTTTTGGGTTTCATCCACTAAATACGGAAAATCTATCCCCAATTCCTTGATCTTAAGGACCATCTTATCCGGCGCGTCATCGGGAAAATCAGGATTGATATTGGGGTTGATGGCGACCGTATTGATCTTCATTCCTTTACCGTAAAGGCCTAAGCGTATCACCCTTGGCCACACGGCCAAAGCATAAGGACAATGATTGCAGGTAAAAACCACCAGTAAGCCGCGCTCGCCAAAAAGCCCGGCGGACTTATATAATTTACCAAACGCGTCTTTTAATTCAAAATCAGGCATCCGTGTGCCCAAAGGTATTTTTATGGATTCTAATAAGGCCATTTGATTAACCTCCGATATTTGTGTAAGATATCTCTATCACAAACCATTATACGAATGAGGTTTTTTATGTCAAGATTGCTCATCTTGCAGTATGAAATCGGCCCTCTTAATAATTTTATTTATCTTTTAGGCGACCCTGAAACAAAAGAAATGGCCATCATGGATCCGGGCTGGGACGTAAATTTTTTCTGTCAAGAGGCCAAACGCTTGGGCTATAAGATCACCCAAATTTTCCTGACCCATACCCACCCTGACCATATCAATGGACTGGATAAACTCTTAAAAATAAGCCCTGTACCGGTTTATATTTCCAAATATGAGCCCCCGTTTTCAAGGCCCCGTGTCCAAGGCCTTGTGGAAGTCGCTGATAAAGAAAAAGTCATGGTGGGTAAAATAAGCCTGGAGGTCCTGCATACTCCGGGGCATACACCCGGTTGTCAGTGTTTCTTATCCGGCGGACACCTCTTTACCGGAGACACGCTTTTTATCAACGGATGCGGACGCTGTGATCTGCCCGGCAGTGACCCTAAGATCATGTACAACAGTCTCTATAATGTCCTAATGAAATTACCGGATGAAACGATCATTTATTCCGGGCACAATTACGGCCCCACACCGACGGACACCATCGGCCATCAAAAACAAACCAACCCTTATTTACAATGCCATGACCTCAAAGAATTCCTTGAAGAGCGTATGGGGATATAATTCATTGCAGATGAAACGAACGGATCATTTCATTGACCCAGGGCGCATCCTGCGTAGACGACTGCGGCGAAGGCTGCGGTGCGG
>CAYNGE010000069.1:0-6945 GCA_964396865.1 uncultured Planctomycetales bacterium | reverse complement strand
GATGCTGTCTAAACCTTTGGCCCGATCAAAAGTTTTGGTGGCGGGCGCTACTTATAAGAAAGATGTGACGGATCTGCGTAAATCGCCGTCTTTGAAATTGATAGAATTGCTTAAAGCCCAAGCCCAAGTGGATTATTTTGACCCTATGGTCCCGTATCTAAAATTAGGCGGCATTGATCTGATATCGGTAAAACTAACGCCGGGGACGCTTAAGAAATATGACGCGGTGGTCATTGCGGTAGACCACACCCGCGTGGATTATGGCCTGATCCTCAGGCACGCGAAGCTTATTTTTGACACGAAGAATATCTATAAGGGCGTGCGCAGTAAAAAGATAGTAAAACTATAAATGCAAAAATAGGGAGACGTCCCTATTTTAAAAAGGATGGATAATGCCTAAGAAAGTCGTGCTGATCACCGGCGGGGCCGGGTTTTTGGGAAGCCATTTGTGTGATTGGTTTATCAAGAGTGATTTTGCGGTGATCGCTTTAGATAATTTTGTTACCGGCTCAAAGGACAACATTGCCCATTTGGCCTCAAACAAGAATTTTAAGCTCATCGTACACGATATTTCCAAGCCCCTTCGCATTCCCGGCAAGGTCCACTACGTGCTTAATTTTGCATCGCCGGCCTCGCCCATTGATTATTTGAACCTTTCCATTCAGACCATGAAGGTGGGGGCATTGGGCACGCATAATGCTTTAGGGATCGCCAAAGCCAAGGGGGCCGTCTTTTTTCAGGCCTCGACTTCAGAAGTTTATGGCGACCCCCTGGAACATCCGCAAAAAGAGGCGTATTGGGGACATGTCAACCCCATTGGCCCCCGTGGCGTCTATGATGAGTCCAAACGTTTTGCCGAGGCCCTGATCTTGGCCTATAAGAAAGTGCATAAAATGGATGTCAAAATTATACGGATCTTTAATACCTACGGGCCGCGGATGCGCCTTAAAGACGGGCGCGTGGTCCCTAATTTTATTGACCAGATCCTCCATGGCAAGCCGCTGACGATTTATGGCAATGGCCGGCAGACCAGGTCTTTTTGCTATGTGGATGATTTAGTCGACGGGATCGCCAAACTTTTGTTCTCACGCATGACAGGCCCGGTCAATATCGGCAACCCGCGGGAGTTTACGATCTTGGAATTCGCGCAGTTGGTCCGCAAGCAATATAACCCCAAAGCCAGGATCGTTTTTCGGCCTCTGCCCGCGGATGATCCCAAGCAGCGTTGTCCGGATATCAGCCTTGCCCGCCGCGCCTTGGGATGGGAACCCAAAGTTCCATTAAGAGAGGGGATCGCAAGGACAATGGAGTGGTTTGCCCAAAATGAGCATGGTCACTAAAGACGAAATCATAGCTTTTGAAAAAGAGATCGCTGAAGTTTTTGCCACGGGAGCCATCCGCGCTCCGGTCCATTTGCGCGGCGGAAGGGAAGACGCGCTCATCAAGATCTTTAAAGATCATCAGATCGGCGATGATGATTATGTGTTTGGTTTTTGGGATTCGCATGAGCTGGCCCTTTTAAAAGGAGTGCCGCCCGCGGAGTTAAAACAGGCGATCCTCGACGGCAAAAGTATATCCCTGTGTTTTCCAAAGTATAAAATGCTTTGTTCCGGTATCGTGGGAAGCCTGATGGGCACGGCCGCGGGGACAGCCTGGGCCTTAAAAAATCAGGGAAAGGCCGGCCGGGTATTTTTATTTTGCGGGGACATGTCCGCGGAAACAGGTATTTTTCATGAAGCCGTTAAATACGTTTATAATTTTGACCTACCGGCTACTTTTATTGTTTGTGATAATGGGGTGAGCGTGATGACTGATACGCGGGCAGTCTGGGGACATCCCCAGCCCTGGTTTAAGGACACCAAATACGAGAAGAAGATTATTTATTTTAAGTACACCAACAGCTATCCGCATTCGGGATTGGGGAAATTAATAAAATTTTAGGATATCTTTATGAAATATTTTGATGAATTAAAAAGGACCATGGAATGGCTGGCCCTTCAGCCTAAGGTGATGTTTGTGGGACAAACAGTCGCCGGCCCCGGGACATTCATGTTCCAGACCCTGCGCGACTGCCCCAAAGAGCGCTGCCTGGAGATGCCCGTCAATGAAAGTTTTCAAATGCAGTTTACCATCGGTTTGGGGCTGGCGGGCTTCGTGCCGGTCTCCGTTTATCCCCGGCAGAATTTTTTGCTTTTGGCCGCCGGCGATATGGCCAATGTGCTTGATAAGGTCCCGGCGATCTCCGGCGGGAAATGGCCTTTTAAGGCGATCATCCGGGTGGCCGCCGGCCCGGATTTTCCGGTGCATCCCGGGCATCAGCATATCGGCAATTACGCAAAAGCTTTCCGGGGATTATTTGACTGGATCGATGTCAAAGAGCTTGATTCAGCCGAAGAGATCTTTCCGGCTTACAGTCAGGCGCTTAACCGTACAGACGGCAAATCGACACTGATCATCGAGCATGGCAATTTTTACAATGAGGAGTATTACGCCAAACGCATGGCCGCAACCCCGTCACACAAAAAGGCCCAAGAATAACAAATTATGCGCCGTAATTCCAAGATCTTTATTGTCGGACACAATGACAGCATTGAAAATTCCCTTAAAAGTCATTTTCAGACGCAGGGGTTTGCCCGCTTCGTCAGTAATACCCAGGACGGTATCGATGTATTGGATCCGCGGCAAGTAGGGAATTTTTTCAAAAAGTTTAAGCCGGAGTATGTTTTTTTAGGCTCCGTCCGTTCGGGCGGGATCGCGGCCAACCAAAGGGATCCCGCGGAATTTATTTACGAAAATTGTCAGGCGCAAAATTTGGTCATTGAGGCCGCCCGTCAGTATAAAGTCAAAAAATTGCTGTATTTCTCAAGCTCCTGCGTTTATCCCGTCAATATCAAAGGGCCTATCAAGGAATCTTTCTTACTCTCCGGGCCTCTGGAGCCGACCAGTGAAGCCTATGCGGTCGCTAAAATTGCCGGCATTAAAATGTGCCAGGCCTATAGAGCGCAATACGGATTTAATGCCATCATCGCTGTGCCCGCGACCCTTTACGGCCCCGGCAGTGACACCGATATTCAAAACGCCCATGTATTAGGCGCGTTGATGGCCAAATTCCATAAGGCCCAAAATGAAGGGGCAAGTAAGGTCATAGTTTGGGGCTCCGGCCGCCCGCGGCGGGAATTTTTGCACGTGGATGATTTTGTCAGCGCTTGCCTGTTTTTGATGGAACATTACGATGGCAGGGACATCATTAACTTAGGCACAGGTTATGACGTGACCATACGGCAATTGGCCATGATTATAAAAAAGATCAGCGGATTTAAGGGTAAAATCACTTTTGATGCTTCCAGGCCCGATGGGGTCATGCGTAAGCTCATGGACAATGCCCGCATCCGTAAGTTAGGCTGGAAACCAAAGGTCGCTCTGGAAGAAGGTATTGAGAAAACGTATCAATGGTATGTTCATAAGCAGTGTAAGTAAAAGCAGCGACAGGCACGACTTTTACTTGCCCGATGGCCTTTTCACGTATAAAATACGCGCTCTTGATTTGATTAAACATCGGCCCTTAATTAAGGAAAAACACACATGAAAGTAACGCTATTGATCCCGACGCTCAATGAAGTAGACGGCATGAAAGCCATAATGCCGCTCATTAAGAAAGAATGGTATGACCAATTGCTGATCGTGGATGGAAATTCCACCGATGGGACCATTGAATTCTGCAAAGCCCAAGGGTATCCCATCTATGTCCAGAAACAAAAAGGCATGCGATTTGCCTATGCCGAGGTCTGGGACAAGATTGTGGGGGACATTGTCGTGACCTTCAGCCCCGACGGGAATTCCATCCCTGAACTTATTCCTGAATGCGTCAAGAAGATGAAAGAAGGCTATGATATGGTCATCGTTTCCCGTTATAAGAGCGGGGCCAAAAGCCAGGACGATGATGTGATCACGGGTTTCGGGAATTGGGCCTTTACGACCATGATCAGTATTTTTCATGGGTTCCATTACACGGATGCCATGGTCATTTACAGGGCCTATAAGACAAGCTTGGCTTATGACCTTAATTTAAACGATGAGAAAGCCTACGCCGTGCCGGAGAAATGGTTCCATACCCGCGTTAGTTGGGAGCCGTTATTGTCCATTCGCGCGGCCCGTAAAAAACTTAAAATAGCTGAGATCCCGGGTGATGAGCCGCTGCGCGTGTCGGGCAAACGCAAATTGCAGGTCCTTCCCTGGGGCGCCGTTTTCCTTTATCAGATCATTCGTGAGATGTTTGTAACAAAATACGGGAGTCCGGAAAGACAGAAAGGGAACATATGAAGATCCTAGTGACAGGGGCAGCGGGGTATATCGGTTCGGTTTTGGTGCCGCGTTTATTATCCGAAGGGCATCAGGTGACCGCGTTGGATAATTTCATGTATAATCAGTCATCGCTTTTGGATGTCTGCTATCATGACCAATTGACCATTGTACGCGGGGATACCCGGGACAAGAATTTGATGGCCAAACTGCTTAAAGGGGCGGATGCGATCTTTCCCTTGGCATGTCTTACCGGCGCTCCTTTATGCGCTAAAGAACCGATGGCGGCGCGGTCGGTCCTGCTCGACGCTATAAAGATCATCCTTGAGCTTCGCGGCAAAGGGCAAATGGTTATTTTCCCTACGACTAATAGCGGTTATGGAGTAGGTGAAAAGGGCAAACATTGCACGGAAAATACCCCGCTTAAGCCCATATCTTTGTACGGCCAGCTGAAGGTAGAGGCGGAAAATGCTATATTGGAAGCGGGCAATGGCATTACTTTGCGTTTGGCCACAGCTTTTGGCATATCCCCTCGTATGCGGCTGGACCTATTAGTCAATGATTTTACCTATCGCGCAGTCAATGATAGATTTGTGGTCCTTTTTGAAGCTCATTTTAACCGCAATTATATTCATGTCAGGGATATTTCCAAGGCCTTTATCCACGCCTTGGACCATTTCGACAAGATGAAAAACCAGCCCTATAATGTCGGCCTAAGCGATGCCAATCTGACCAAGCGCCAACTATGCGAGGCGATCAAAAAACTGGTCCCTGATTTTTATTTTGTCGAGGCCGCCGTCGGTGAGGACCCGGACAAACGCGATTATATCGTCAGCAATGAGAAGATCGAAAAGACGGGATTTAAGCCGGATGTATCTTTGCAAAAAGGCCTGCAGGAGTTGATCAAAGGTTATCAGGTCATCAAACGCAATCAATTTGCCAATATTTAAAGGATCTTCATGAAACAACTGGATGTCCTGTTCGTACACGCCAATGGAGCTAAAAAGATCTATCAGGACCTGGCCGATCATTTTTCTGCCATTGAGCCTCCGATCTGGGCGGGCATGTTGGCCGGTCATTGCCGCTCTAAAGGCTTTTCTGCCGATATTTTGGATTGCGAGGCGCTGCATTTAGATGAGGAAGGGTCCGCCCAGCAGATCGCAGAGGCCCATGCGCGTTTAATTTGTTTTGTGGTGTATGGCCAGCAGCCATCGGCGAGCACCCAGAATATGGCTGAAGCGACCGGCTTGGCGGATGCCGTCAAAGAATTGGCGCCGGAATGCAAGATCCTTTTTGTCGGCGGACACATGGCCGCCTTACCGCGTGAAGTTTTAGAAAAGCATGAAGCCATTGATCTTGTCTGCCAGAATGAAGGCGTTTATACCATCTCTAATTTGTTAAAGACAAATTTAAAAGATAAGCTGGAAGAAGTCGACGGCTTGGGTTTTCGCATAGGCCGGGGCATTGTTTTAAATAAACCCTCGGCCCTGGTTTCTCGCTGGGATCTGCCTCATGAGCTTCCGGGAATTGCCTGGGACCTGCTGCCGACGGCCAATTACCGCACTTCCTTGTGGCATTCGTATTCGAATGATTCTAATCGCCAGCCGTTTGTCTCTTTGTACACGTCTTTAGGCTGCCCGATGAAATGTTTACCTTGCATGATCAATATCATCAACCGACGGGAGAATGAATATTCCGACGGCTCTGCCATATTCCGTTATTGGGAACCGGAGCATATCATCAAAGAGTTCGATCATTTTGCCTCACAAGGCATTACTAATATTAAAATTGCCGACGAACTTTTTGTGCTTAATGCCAACCATTTTCTAAAGCTTTGCGAATTGATCATTGAACGCGGCTATCAATTTAATATCTGGTGTTACTCCAGGGTTGATACGCTCCGCGACCATCATCTGGCGACTTTAAAGAAAGCGGGGGTCAATTGGCTGGCATTAGGCATTGAAAGCGGCAACACGCGTGTGCGCAAGGACGCGAACAAAGGCGGCCGGTTTGATAGCGTGGATATTCGGACGGTCGTCAAAAAGATCCGCGCCCATGGCATCAATGTCGTCGGTGATTATATTTTCGGTTTGCCCGAGGACGATAGGAACAGCATGCAAATGACGCTTGATCTGAGCCTTGAATTAAATACGGAAGAAGTCAATTTTTATTCAGCGATGGCATATCCGGGCAGTCCGTTATATAGGATCGCCAAAGAGGAGCATTGGGAACTGCCATCGACGTATGCCGGGTTTTCCCAGCACTCCTATGAATGCTCTCCTTTGCCGACAAAATATTTGACTGCCCAGGAGGTGTTGGCCTTTAGGGATGAGGCCTGGATGAAATATCACAAAGATCCAAAATACCTGGAACTTGTTAAACAGAAATTCGGGCCATTGGCCGTAAAAGAAACAGTTAAATCCACTCAAATCCAATTAAAACGTAAAATCCTAGATGAGGCATTAGTCCTATGATCATTTCCCGTACTCCTTTTCGCGTATCTTTTTTCGGCGGCGGCACTGATTATAATGGCTGGTTTCACGACCACCAGGGGGCTGTACTGGCGACGACCATTGATAAATATTGCTATATCACCTGCCGTTACCTGCCGCCGTTCTTTGAACACAAGTCGCGCATTATTTATTC
>CAYNGE010000068.1:0-6997 GCA_964396865.1 uncultured Planctomycetales bacterium | reverse complement strand
TACTTTTGAATCAGGATTATATTTGTACCCCAGGCCACCGTCATATCCTTCTGTAGTAGGCGAACGATCGAATTTTTGAGGCGTTTGCTGTATTTCATTAAAAACATAGCCTGCCCATGCCCCCCTTACCCCAGCATTAAACAGCCAACGTTGATCTAAGGTCAACTCATCTAACAAATAAACACCCTGGGACGCCTCGCTGGCATCAACTATGTCTTGACCGCCAGGAGCAGGAACGTTGATACGTCGATTTTCCATGTAATAAATGTAGTCATACCCGGATGTTAATTTATCATCCAAACGGTCTGTTAAAGGTGCTGATAAGATAAGCTTTGGTTGGAATTCATAGGATTCTTCTTCATAGTTTGTCGCGTAACCATCTAAGAAAGTAAAATTGTTGTCCCTCTTTCTGGCCGATGTAAATAATGAAAGATCAAGATTGCCGGCGCCTATATTAAATTTCATATGCGGCGTAATGTCAAAATGAGAATCCGATGTAGTTCCATAACCAGTTTCATATGGAACTGTGCCTGTCGGCCCTCCTGAGCTAATCTCGTCAATTGTTAACTGTCCAGGAAGGCGATAGCGGTCCAGATGATAGCCCTGTGTAAAATCAACGCCAAAAATATCAGTGGGATTATAGTTTAAACGCGTATTGTAATCATTGGCCCAGTAATTACTGTTAGAACGGAAACCATTACTTTGCTGTTGATCATAATCAAATTGATATGCCAATTGTGGAAGCCCGCCGCTTAAAGCCATTCCATCTTTATTGCCCTTATAGCTATCTACCTCACTGGTTAAGGTCACTGATGGCTTGGTATTTTCCCGGCCTTTCTTAGTGATGATATTGATGACCCCGCCATCTGCATTATCACCGTAAAGCACAGTACCGGCCCCCTGGATAACTTCAATATGATCAATGGAATTTGGATCGATCAGCGATAAGTCTGTGCCGGAAAGATCGGGTTCATTCAAACGCCGTCCATCCACTAACACCAATACATTGGAGACGCCAGTAACGCCAAAACCACCAATATCCACTGTTTGATCATGGATATTGCTGTTAATAGTTCCATAAACTCCCGGAATAGCGCTCAACAACTCCGGTAAACTCTTAGATGGAGAATTGGCAATATCTTCGGACGTAATAACGGCTACATCTTTATTCATCTGGCCAACGGTATCATTGCTGCGTGAAGCTTCAACGACGATTTTGTCCAAGTCCAAGACTTCCTGCGCCGCAGCCCAATTAACAAAAGATAAAAATAATACAAAGATTAAACCCAAAATTCTCATGGCTGCCCTCTCAATAAAAAACCCTCAACCATCTAATGACGATTGAGGGTCTTCCCGTGACGTTTCTCAATATATCGCATGCCTTACTTGTTCTCACGCAAGTAAGTCCGCTTTTAAATACCGATCAGGCCTTCGGACTTTCCCCAAGTGGGTTACCGCAGCGGGACTGTTCTCGATTCACACGAGATTTCCCCAACCGGTATATGCATATCAACTCTTTTAGAACAATCGCGCCAAAACCGTGCCTTGGCTGCGTTTTAATAGCCACTCGTAAGCAGCGTAAAAGACCAAACTATACGCCACACTGCTGACCAATGTGCTTCTAAAAAAAGGAACCGCTAAAATATAACATTGCCGCAACCCATCCATCGTATGCGGGTATAGGGCCAGCCAAGCACCGAAATTAGATACAATGAAAAAAATCAGGGCCGAAGCGATGCTTCCGCCGAGCACAGTCGCAAGATTTTTTCTTTTCTTTAGCCAAAGCCCAAAAATACTGATGAGCACTATACTGCCCCATGTAAAAAACATCATATGATAAAACCCTAGAATGGAATCGCTGATGACCATCAATGCCAAAGGCACAAGTACAGCCTGGCGGCCTTTAAGGTACATACCGCCCAAGAAGGCCATACTTAATACCGGCGTAAAATTAGGCGTATGGACTATAGCGCGGGAGAGGATGCCGAAACTAATAATGATCAAAGCTAACATGAACTTAATTATAAATGAATCTTACATGAAGTCAAAAACATTTCAAGCCAAGGGTCCGCTTGTATGAAAATTATAAATTCGTTCAGAGGGAAAAAGTTGCATCGTTTTTTGAATTCGAAAAACCAAAAAGGCCGTCAAGATCACAACCACCGCTATCCGCCACAGCTTTGACGGAAAAGCGCGCATCAAATACACGGAAAAAATGGTCGTACCGATAATGCTCATCGGCGCCAAAGACATAAAATAACGACTGGGAATTTGAAACCCGTGCGGCGGCCCCCACTGGCTTAATTTTAATTTTATAAGAATGCCGGTAAAAAAAGCCAGCATCAGGACCATAAATGCCAGATACCCGGCCTGAGGGTCCACCATCCATTTTTTTTTGCCGCGCCGGCCATAAATAAAAACCAAAACGAACATCAAGGCCAACAATACCCTTTCCTTAGGAAAATTAGCGCTTATTAAGGAAACCGGGCCGTCGACAAAACAGAAATCATATTTAGGCGCGGCGCAATAATAAAACAAGATCATCCCCAAAGGAATAAATACCGCCGGTAAATAAAATTTCCATGAACGCGTCCCCCGGATCCATAATACACAACCGGCGGCGAGGATCTGGACGGCGCTTAGAACCACCGTTAATGCCAAAAGACAATGGGACAAGATCAAATAACGGCTATTGTTTTTGTCTTTTGCTCCCGGCGTTTTAAACGCGTTCATTAAAAGCAGCATTTGAAAAATGCTTAAAGCAAACCACAACGCATACGGCCTGGCCTCGGTCCAACGGTCCCAAACCACGATGGAAGACAGGGCCAGCGCCAAGGCATAAAAGCCGGCTAACAGCGAATAGCGCCGGGCGAAATAACTAAACAGCACACTTAAAGCTCCTGCCATAAAAATGACCGGTTGTATCCTTAAAAGGACCCAGTCTTGCCGACGGAGGCCCCCCCAATGGCCGTTGGTCCACTCCGCTGAAGGATGATAAAAAAACAGATCGCATTGCAATTTCTGCAATATATAAAATAGCGGCGAATTATTCCCCTCAGGGATACCGCCGCTTAAAATTTTACTATAAGAAATATTCGTGATGCTGGCCAGCAGGGAATAATATTCATCGTTCCATAAAGGCCTGTGAGAGGCCATCCATACTCCTAAGCCCGCCAACACAATGAACAATGCTCCTGTTATGCTCCATATCCTACGCAAGTGTTTTATCCCCCCATGATCGAATGTACGGCCCTTGGCACAACTTTTAAAAACCGCGGGGCGATCATAAGCCCGATAAGGCCGATCGTGGCCCACTGCAGCAAGCGATGCGGAGACAACGCCTTGATGATTGACACCAACAACATTGTCGTGGCGATCACCCCGATAGGCGTCAAATAAATAAAATAACGGCTGGTGATGAGAAATCCTTGCCCTGGGGAAACGGCATGCAGGGCAAAACACATAAGCACCGCTCCAGTTGCGGCAAGTGCCAACATCATAAACGAAACGTAAAGAACGGGTTTTAAGATTTCCTTGCCCGGCGTGTATTTAAACGCCGGGTTCTTTTGTCCCAAAAAATATGCGGACAAAAAAATAAGGAAAATAAATAAAATCTGAAAACGTTCCCGCGGTATATTGTCACGGATAAGCTGATCCGGACTTAAACCAAAGAAAAAATGATACTTCGGCGCCTGCATATAATAAAACAAAATAATAACGGCCGGCAGCAGCGTTACGCCTATGTATTTCTTCCAGTCACGTTCTTTAAACATCCACCCAAGCAGCGAGACCGCCAAAATCTGCCCCAAACTTAAAATAAAGGCCAAACTCAATAGGATATTAGTCCCTGCCAAGG
Organism: uncultured Planctomycetales bacterium; assembly: GCA_964396865.1. Taxonomy (GTDB): domain Bacteria; phylum Omnitrophota; class Gorgyraeia; order Zapsychrales; family Fredricksoniimonadaceae; genus JABDGZ01. The sequence continues at coordinate 3,141 of CAYNGE010000068.1, read as the reverse complement.
CCAGCCATAACCCGCGGGTCTTGGCAGGCTCTTTTTGTCCCATCAGCTTCAGGAATACCACCGACTGCAGGGTGGTCAAAAATACCAATAAAGCGTAAGGCCTGGCCTCAGCCCAGTAAACCCAGAGCGTGTAGGATGAAAGGTAAAAAAACAAACTGCAAAACCCCGCCGTTAAAGAATACTCCCCGGCAAAATAATAAAACACCATGGCCATGGACAAAGACATGAAAACCACCGGGTTGATCCTTAATAGAATTTGGGAAGCGCCGTCATTGGTCCAATGCCCCTGCGGCCATCCGGAGGGGGCCTGATAGCGGATCAATTGCAAAAACAATTTTTGAAGGGCATAAAAAAGAGGGGCGTTGGCCCCTTCAGGAATGTGCCCTAAAAATTGATCCGAATAGGATGTGTTATGGATGCTGGCTACTTGCGAATAAAACTCGTCGTTCCATAATGGCTTATGCCGGGCGATCCAAAAACCCGTCCAAAGGCATCCTATAAAAATCAAAATCACGAGGATAGTGGACTTAGGATTTCTCATGGGGTTCAAATAAATTTGATCTTCTTCATGGCAAAACCGCACATTTTAAGCAGCAGAAGGCCATGGCGGAAACGCGCAATTTGAGTGGTGCCATAGATGCGGCTTTTATAACGGATAGGTAATTCGATGACTTTCAAATTAAGCTTCACCGCGCCGAAGATCAAATCGAAATCGCCGAAAGGATCAAAATCACCGAAATAATCGCGGTTAGCCGCAAGTTCCTCATAATGGCGTTTGAACATCACCTTAGTCCCGCACAGCGTGTCCTTAAACCGCTGACCCAAAAGCCATGAAAAAAACAAGCCAAAAAATTTATTGGCCACCAGATTCAAAAACCGCATCGCTTCATCTTCCATCGGATAAACCAGACGGCAGCCGTTAATGAATTCACCTTTGCCGCTGCGGATGGCTTCATAAAATTTGGACAAGTCTTCGGGGGACACGGTTAAATCCGCATCCAAGATCATCAACACTTCGCCCTGAGCGCCGGCAAAACCGGAACGCACCGCGTCCCCCTTGCCTTCACCCTGCTGTTTGAACAATTTAATGTCTTTATGCGGATACGCCCTAACGACGCGCTGGACTTCCTCATAAGTGCCATCTTTGGAATGCCCCTCGACAAAAATAAACTCCTGATGGGTGCCGAATAGCGGTGTGCGGCTCACCGCTTGCTCAATATTCCCCTTCTCATTACGGCATGGGACCACGATAGTCACGGAATAATCTTTAGCGGGCTCAAACAAAGCCCGGGCAACTATAAAATGATTAAGGGCCAAGGCATTAAATAACGGGAGCTTGGCTACATATTTATTGGCTAAATAGCTTAATCCCAAAATATTAAAAGGCAAAAGTGTGCAACGTTCACTTTTGATACTTTCGAAACCCGCCAATTTTAAAAAATTATTGATATCATTAAAGGTCAGCCAGTTGGCCTCGCGCTGGGGCATTTTAAAGCCTATATGCTCAGCGGCCTTTAACAAGGACTGCCAGAGATAACTATAATACTCAATGATGATCCTTGTGTCCGGCGTACAAAATCTTTTTAAAGATTCCAGAAAGGCCTGTATATCCTCAAGCTCGCCCACGAGCCCGGAGAGAACAATGTAATCAAATTTTTCTTTAATGGTGATGCTCTGAACGGTGCCGACATAAAAATGCAAAGACGGATATTTTTTTTGGGCCAGCTCGATCATTGCGGGGCTTATATCAACACCCACCCCCCAGGAAGGCTTACAGGAGGCCAACAAATCCCCGGTGCTACAGCCAATCTCCAAGACTCTTTTACCTTCAGGGACAAAATAGCGATACTGTTTCCCTAATAAAGAATAATAATAATAGTTGCGCTTGCGGTAATCGTCACGCCGCAGGGCCAAAGAGTCATAATGGCGGATAAGTTCTTGTATCATATACTTGCACGAAGCAGGGTCTGTTGATAAGATAGTCCATATTAAAAGATATCCGACTGTATTGCAAACTAAAAAATGAAACGCTTCGGTTTACCTGCCCTCATCATAACTGTTTTTTTATTGTCCCTGGCCTATTGGCTTTACCTGAGCTTGACGACCGGCATGATGATCGCCAACGATTCCATCGGTTATGAAAATCTTGGCAGAATGCTGCAAAACCAGGGATGGATCGCTTATTTTAAAACCGGCCCCAACCGCGAACCTTTGTATCCGTTGCTCGTCATGCTGTCAATGCGTCTGGAGGCCACGACCGGCATCGCCTATACCAGGATCATGGCTTTTTTTGGCCTTTTGATCCTATGGGCCACCCAAATTTTAATCTACCTTGTCCTTAAAAAACTGCGCGTGCGTACGACCATCTGCGCCATAACATTAGCATATTTTGCCATCTCCCCGGCGATCAACAATGCCGCCTTCAGTCTCTACTCAGAAATCGCCGCTTTCCCTTTAATATTGCTATTACTCTTGGCGAACATCAAAGCCTATCAAACCATCCGAACAGACACAGCCAAAGATGCATTATGCGCCGGAATGTATATAGGATTGACGCTGGCGGCTATCACGTTTGTCAAAGGCATTTTTGAATTCATCTTCTGGGTGTTCCCCCTGATCTACCTATCGGCCTTACTTGCCTGTTTTCTTCAACATAAAAAGAATATGGCCAGGAACTGTTTTCTGGCGCTATTAGCTCTCTGCATCTGCTATCAAACTCCGATAGTGGCTTATAAATCCATGAATAAAAAATATAATGACCATTATGCTCTTACAAATCGAGGGAGCTGGGCCTTCTACGCCAGCTGTGCCCGGAGAGTTGAAAAACTTAACCCTGAGAGACTTTTGACCGCCTTAGCCTGCATCCCGGGCGAAAATTTTTGCGAAGACACTTTTGGTAAAGAAAAATGTTATTTTTGGGGAACAATTTCCGTAAATCTTCGCAACAGAATCAATTTGTTTCCAATTTATTCAAAAATGAAAATATTGAAGTTAAGGGTGATATCCTTTTTCTTTTTTTCTCGTTAATTGACAATTTCACGTCGAGTTTAATTTGTGTCAATTTTGTTTCTTATTTTTGTGGCGATAAGAGAACTTTTTATAACTTAAAATTTTGGATAAAATACTCATAAACTCATCAAC
>CAYNGE010000067.1:0-7032 GCA_964396865.1 uncultured Planctomycetales bacterium | reverse complement strand
ATTTCTTCGTGACCCATAAACGGACCTTGGCGATCACCTGCGGATGAAGTTTCACGCCGATTTCAAAAATACCCAAATCATCGATCGGTTTTTCAAGAACCAAAGATCTTCTATCGATCTTTTGACCTTCCGCTTCCAAGGCCTGGAGGATCTCGGTTTCCGAGACCGCTCCATAAAGTTTTTCCTGATCATTGACTTCAACGGCCAGGGTCAAGGACACCTTACTTAATTGTTCGGCTTTTTGTTGGGCCAAGTTTTTCTCTTCTTCCATAGCGGCCAAACGTTTGACTTTCTCTCTCTCGACGCGTTTGACATTGCCTTCTGATGCCGCCATTGCCAATTTTCGGGGGAATAAATAATTGCGGGCATAGCCGTCCTTGACCTTAACAACATCCCCCACTTGACCTAATTTCTCTACATTTTCCGTCAAAATGATATTCATGGCTTATTTCCTTTTGGAAGATCCTACCGGTAAAAGGCCCAAAAAACGGGCCAATTTGACCGCGATGCCGATCTGTCGCTGTTGAGTGGCATTGGCGCTGGTCAATCGGCGCGAGAAAATTTTCCCGCGCTCGGTCAAACATTTTTGTAAAAACGCGACATTCTTGTAACTGATCTCTGTGCCCTTGGGGATAGACATCCGCGGCGGCCGCGGGGCACGACGGGTTGTTTGACCAGAAGCGTGATCACCGTCTTTTCTAAATGGTTTTTTGTCTGCAAAACGCTTTTTAAATTTTCTTTCCATGACTTTTCTATTCCTCCCAAGCTATGTCTTCCGGAGATATGACCGTATCCTGGTCGCCGGTGTCTTTGGCCGCGGACTCAGGGCTCGCGGGTGTTTCACTTTTAACGGGGGCGCCCAAAAACTGGATACGCTCAGCCCGCACATCGATGGTGCTGCGTTTTTGGCCGTCGCCGGTTTCCCATGAACGGCTCTGTAAGATACCTTCAACGAATACCGCGCGTCCCTTTTGTAAATACTGATTGCAAATTTCCGCCTGCTTGTCCCAAGCCGTCACCGTAACAAAACAGGTGTCTTCCTTTAATTCACCGCTGCGGTCCTTGAACTTGCGGTTGACGGCAATGCGTAAATTCGTCACCGCTGTCCCATTGGGGGTATAACGCAATTCAGGGTCTTTAGTTAAATTCCCGATCAACAAAACCTTGTTTAAACTTGCCATGCCGGCACCTCCATACGCGACGTTAAAGTTGATCCAGGCCGTTTTTCTAAAATATTAAACGTTTTGGGCCTTCACTTTAATGGTTAAAAAGCGCAGTATCTGTTCATTGATACGCAAAATACCCTGTAATTTGGCCACAGCGGAACTTTGGGCTTCAAAATTTAAAAGGTAATAAGTGCCTTCCATTATTTTTTTAATGGGAAAACTCATTTTATGACGGTCCAGCCATATCTGGCTGTTAACAGACTTGATCTCTGATTTGGCAAAAGCGTCCGCCACCTGTTTGGCAATCTCGTCCTTGGTGCTTTGCGGCGCGTGCGTGTCGACAATATAAACTAATTCATACTTATTCATTACTTTCCCCTCATTGGTTAGTTATTAGGTCCTTGATTAAACCGGTTCATCGTAACTTGCGCGCCTTCCATCACCCAGCTTGTGATGCAGCTAAGCGCGTGATCAATAAGATCCGGCAATGCCTTTTTCTCAAAACTGGTAAAATTCGATAAAACATAATTGACGGTATCGCCTGCGTCTTGGGGGGCGCCAATGCCCATCCGCAAACGGGCAAATTGATTGGAGGCCAGATAACTGATAATGGATTTTAATCCATTATGCCCTCCGGCGCTGCCCGAGGACCGCAAACGCATTTTTCCAAAGGACAAAGACAGATCATCACAAACAACCAAAATGTCCTCCAGGGCCACACCTTGCCGATCCACCAGCTTCTTTAAACTCACGCCGGAATTATTCATAAAGGTCATCGGCATCAACAAAGAGCATTGAAAGCCCTCAATTTCGGCCTTCGCTAACAATCCCTGAGAGGCCGCAGAATTTCGCCAGGACGCTTTGATGCGCGCCGCCAGGGCATCGACGACCATGAAGCCAAAATTGTGACGGGTCCATGTGTATTGCGCCCCGGGGTTCCCAAGACCTACGATCAATTTTGACATAGGGCCGAAAACGTCATTTTTTTGTTTCTTCTTTCTTGGGAGCCGCACCAGCCTGTCCCGCGGCTTTTCCTGCGGCGGCATCAACAGCACCTTCTTCCTTCTTCTTTTCCTTCAAAACTTCAGGTTCAGCGCTCTGTGCAGCCCCTTCGGCTTCCGCAACAGGAGCGGCCACTTCTTCACGCATGGAACCTGCAACCGTAATGATCACCGATTCAGGGTCATGCTTTGTGCGAACTCCCGCAGGTAAGATCACATCCTTGACGAAAATAGATTCATGCACGCCCAAATTCGAAACATCCACTTCAAGATGGTGCGGAATATTCGTCGGTAAACAGATGACATCCAGCTCCCACATCAAATGTTCCAAGGTGCCGCCGTCGCGCTTGACGCCCACCGCCTCGCCTTTGGAAAGGATCTTGACTTTAATTTCGATCTCTTTGTCGAGCGAAATACGGCTAAAGTCAATGTGGATGACTTCGTCCGTCACCGGATGAAGTTGAACGTCCTTGATGATCGCCGGAAAATCCGAGACTTTTTTACCATCATCCACTACGTTAAGATGATAGATCAAGCTTTCCCCGGCATGTTGATGATAGATACGGTCATAGGCTTTGCGGTCCGCCTGGATATTGGTAGGTTTTACTCCCCCGCCGTACACGATCCCGGGGATCAAATTTAAGCGGCGCGTCTGGCGCGCTTTGGCAGATCCTGTATTTTTTCTGATTTGAACATCAAAATTAATTTGTTCCATTTTATTTCCTTTATGTCGTTATGTCGTTAGTATTTTAGCCCCGCCTTTGGCGGGGTTTCGCCTTCGGCTCAATTCCTGATTTCTTCAAATAGACTGCTGATAGATTTCGCGTTATGGGTACGAACAATGGCCTCAGCCAAAAGGGGCGCTATTGACAACTGTTTAATTTTAGGATTTAAAGCCCCATCTTTGAAAGGAATGCTGTTGGTGATGATCACCTCCAGCAATTCTTGTGTCTTGGCGATCCTCTCCTTGGCCGGTCCGGAAAGGACCCCGTGGCTGGCAGCCGCGTAAATACCTTTGGCGCCGAATTTCTTGAGGGCCGCGACCGCGTCGATCAACGAACCGGCAGTGGCAATGATATCATCTACCACGACTACGTTCTTGCCGCTGACATCACCTAAAATATGCATGACTTCGGTTTTTTCCGGTGACATGCGTCGTTTGTCCACGATGGCCAGCGCCGCATGCAGACGATTAGCATAAGCCCGGGCCATTTTAATGCCGCCTACATCAGGCGAAACAACCACCAGGTCCACGATCTGCCTTTCTTTAAAATACTCTGAAATGACATTGATGGCATATAAATGATCCACGGGAATATCAAAAAATCCCTGCAGCTGGCTGGCATGCAGATCCATTGTCAAAACGCGGTTAGCGCCCGCGGCCACGATCAAATTAGCTACGAGCTTGGCGGTGATCGGCACGCGCGGCTGGTCCTTGCGGTCCTGGCGTGCGTAGCCGTAATACGGCACCACCACAGTGATCCGGTCCGCGGAAGCCCGGCGGGCGGCGTCGATCAAGATCAAAAGTTCCATCAAATTTTCATTGACCGGCGGACAAGTAGGCTGCACGATAAAAACATCCTGCCCACGGATATTTTCTTTGATATGCACGCGGATCTCGCCTTCACTAAAACGCCCGACAAGGATCTCGGTCTGCTTGATCCCAAGATTCTTGCAAATCTCCGCTGTCAGCGCGGGATTAGCATTGCCCCCTAAAATCGATAATTTATGCATACTCCCCCTTACCTGATCTTACGAATGACCCGTGCCGGAACACCCACCGCTACCGTCCCTGCGGGAATGGTTTTGCCCTTGGGCACCACTGCGCCGGCGCCGACAACCGCTTTCTTGCCGATCCGCGCGGGAGCAACCAAGATCGCATCTGAGCCTATAAATGCCTGGGCTCCAATAAAAGTTCTATTTTTACGTACCCCGTCAAAATTGGCCGTCACGACCCCAGCGCCGATATTGGTACCGCGGCCAACGAGAGCGTCCCCCAAAAATGAAAAATGTTTGACAAAAACCCCGCGGCCGATCGACGTGCGGGACACTTCCGTAAAATTGCCTATTTCCACCCCATCGCTGATGCGGGTACCCGGACGTATGCGCGCCATGGGACCGATGCTGCAATTTTTACCGATACGCACATCTGTTTGGATGACTGTCATCGGATGGATCACCGTATCCCGGCCAATGGTCACATCCGCCTCAATAAAAGTTGTCGGCGGATCAACGATTGTCACTCCGGCAAGCATGTGCTTATTTAATATTCTTTGACGGATAATGGCCTGAGCTTGGGCCAGATCCGCCCTGGTATTGATGCCAAAAGCCATATTTTCATCCCAACGTTTCATTGTCGCGACAGACCTACCTTCAGCCAATAACAATTCGACAACATCTGTTAAATAAAATTCTTTTTTCTTAGGATTGGCCCTGACTTTTTTTAAAATATTAAACAAAATCTTTGCATTAAAACAATAAACACCGACATTGATCTCTTTGATCTTGCGTTCCGTTTCAGAGGCATCTTTTTCTTCCCGGATGGCCTGAATATCCCCCTTTGCATCACGCACGATGCGTCCATAACCCGCAGGGTCGCCAACCTCGGCTGTTAATATGGTCGCAATGTGTTTATGAAGATGATGCCCTTTTAATAAACGCCCAACGACATCTTTGGACAGCAAGGGAGTGTCCCCGCAAAGGATCAAAACCGTTCCCGTGTAATTCTTTAGATATGCGGCGCAACGGTTGACCGCGTCCGCAGTGCCGAGTAACCGGTCTTGAAGGACAAATTGAACGCTATCGCCAACGGCATCCTTTACTTTTAAAGCGCCATGCCCGACTACAACATATGTTTTCAAAGAACGCAAAGCTTTTGTAATATCCAAAACATATTCCAATACCGGCCTGCCGCAAATTTTGTGAAGTACTTTCGGGGTCTCGGATCTCATCCGCGTGCCGCGGCCTGCCGCCAAAATGATCGTTCGAAGATCGCTCATATTTTAAATTGCCCAGTCAGGATTCGAACCTGAACAACGAGATCCAAATTCTCGGGTGCTACCATTACACCACCGGGCAGTAAAATTACAGTGTGCTGACCACAAACACTCGAGTGTAACGCCTGTCAAATCTGTCCCGGAGGCTTAAAGCGTGTTTTTGTGACTCGGCCAAAGCAAAAACCGACGGGCCGCTGCCGGAAAAACAAACACCGATAGCACCAGCGTCGAGCAATTTCTTCTTCAAATAAGAAAGATTGGGCACGAGCGACAGGATAACGGGCTCCAAATCATTGGATAAGGCCCCTGCCAGACGCTTAAAATTCCCTGTTCTTAAAAAGGGAAGTAAAATACTAACATTGTCCTTTTTGTTTGTCAATTTTAATTTAAGACGGGTAAAAACCTCTTTGGTATATATTTTAACCCGAGGCGTCACAAGCACATGCCATAGTTTTACCTGTGACTTCAAAGGCCGGATGACCTCTCCACGGCCGGTGCCTAAAGCAAAAGAAGTGTCATATAAAAAGAAGGCCACATCGCTGCCGATGAGAGAAGCGCAGCTCGCTAATTGTTTGGGGCCCAACCCCAAATGCCATAAACGGTTTAAGCCCACTAAAACAGCGGCTGCGTTACTGGAGCCGCCGGCCAAACCCGCGGCCACGGGTATATTTTTAACAATATTTATATCTACCCCATCCTTGATAGAAAATTTTCCCTTGAGAAGCGCCGCTGCCTTAAATGCTAAATTCCCGGATCCGCGCGGCACTTGGGGACACTCGCATTGGATGCGTATCTTGCCGCCGGCATTACGCGTCAGGGCCACACGGTCGGCCAAACTGATACGCTCGAAAACGGTCCTTAATTCATGAAAGCCATCAGGACGCTTTTTGAGGACATCAAGGACAAGATTTAATTTCGCTGGTGAGAGGGTTGTGATGCGATCCATTTTTCCGCTTCTTGAATTTTTTGGCGCACGGCGCTTTGATGAGGGTCCAGATCCAAAGATTTACGCCAAGATGCACAGGCTTTTGTAAATTCTTTTTGGGCCTTGTACACATCCCCCATATGTTCATAGATCAACGGGTCCTTCATATACATCACTGCCTTGTGCAGGGCTGTGATAGCCTCGTCGTACATCCCTTTCTTATAAAGCACCCAGCCCAAACTGTCATAATAGGCGCCGTTTTGGGGGTCCTCTTCAATGGCTTTACGGACCATTTGGAGGGCCTCGTTTAAATGAACACCGTCTTCGGCGTACATATACCCCAAAGAATTAAGCGCCCCATCATGATCAGGATTTTGCGCCAGGACCTTGCGGAATGTCTCCATGGCTTTGGAACGGTTATTTTCATCCGCGTAAACAGATCCCAATAAATAAAGAGCGGAAGTATTTCCGGGCTCGAGCTTTAGAATTTTCAAAAATTGCTCAATAGCTTGGGGCAGCTTGCTTTGCGCGTAATACAACTGCCCTAAATACATGTAAATGTCCGTATCGGCCGGTTTGTTCTCTGCCGCTTGTTTGAGGAGAATTTCATATTCCGACGCTGCCAGATCATATTTATGTTCTGAAGAATAAATGAGGGCAAGCAAATAATGGGCCTGGGGTTCCTGAGGGGAAATACGTGTCACTGCTTTTAACTGGGCTTCTGATCTATTAACCTGGTCTAAGCGCAAATAATAAGCCCCCAGCTTTAATCTGGGGGCAGCTTCCAGGCCATTGGCTTTAACAGACTTTTGATATTCGGCTATTGCCTGCGTGTTTTGGTCATTAAGCTCATAGCAGACAGCCATCATGTAATGCGCCAGGCCTTGAACTTTGGAGTTCCAGCCTAACCCCCAAGCACATGAAGGCGCGGCCATCGTTACCAG
>CAYNGE010000066.1:0-7059 GCA_964396865.1 uncultured Planctomycetales bacterium | reverse complement strand
ACTTTTTTAAAACAATTATTGTTGCAATAATACGCGCCGTTGCGATAGAAGCGTCTTGCTTTTTTTAAGGGTTTTTTACAAGCAGGACAATTCTTTACTTCCTCGACAACCGGGGCTTGTGTATCTTCTGGCATAATGCTCCTTCTTATGGATTATGTTGATCTTGACTAACTGTGTTGATATATTCGCCGATAGCTTTTATAGATGTTTCATCTTTCTCAAATTTAAGGCCGATCTCATAACAACCGTCGCTTAAAACTTCACGCATCCGGACGACTTGAGCTCTAACCCAAATGACTTTTGGAAGCGCTCCCAAGCGCAGCTGCAATTCCAAAAAAGTCCCCATCGGGATGAATTCCTGGACCTTTAAAGATATCCCGCTTAAACTGATGTTGCCCGCGATACTGCCATTAACAGTCACGCCCAAATGGCCATATTCCACAGATTCGAAAAATGAAAAACGTGGAAAACCGCGTTTATTCTCGACCATAATTGTTGTAGTATAGCATAATCAAATCCGTATACAATATAAAAAAGGCCGGGTGAAATCTTTTAACAGGGCCTTGGAGCCAGGCTGTAAATTTTATCCAAGATACGTTGGGAGGCTTCTTCATAGGTGGCGGCGTCATTAACAAAAAAAGGCTCTCCGTAAGTGGCAAAGACCCGGCCTCTTTTAAAAAATTTGGAACCGGGCGCCCAGACTTGATTGGTCCCCTGCACGTAGACAGGGACCACCGGCACGCCTGATCTCATGGCCAAAAATCCTGCCCCAGCCTGGGCCTTGGGAGGTTCATTGCCGATGCGCCGGGTACCTTCTACAAAGATCAAGACCGCCCTTCCATTTTTCAAACGTTTAAGTGCCTCCCGCATAGCGCCAAAGTCCGCCTGGCCCCTTTTGACCGGGAAAGATCCCAAGCGGGTCAAAACAAACCCCAAGAGGCCTTTAAAAAGCTCAATCTTGGCCATAAAATTGATCCTGCGCACGGAACAAATGCCCAAGAGCATCGGATCCAAATTGCTCATGTGATTGCTGGCTAAAATAAAACCGCCCTGACGCGGGATGTTGCGGGTTTGATAAGCGCTAAAAGGAAAACAGAGCCAGCTTAAGACCTTGGTTGAAAAATAAACGATATAATAAATCATAAATTACTTAGGGTCTATCTGTTGGCGGCCGAATTCCAATATGTCCTTGGCCCGCTTAAGACTTTTGGCTTCTGAATAAATACGCACCAGCGGTTCTGTGCCCGAAGGGCGAAACATCAGCCAGTCTTCATTGTCACAGATAAGCTTGACCCCGTCATAATCCTTGACCTCAATGACTTTTCTGCCTAAAACAGAAGTGATAGTTTTTAATTTATTTAAATCAATCTTCTTGGCATCCATGACATAATCCAGCCGCTCATAATAATAACGACCAAATTCACGCTCCATGTCTTGGACTAATTGCTTAAAATTCTTTTTGTTATAAACCATCATCTCCAAAAGCAGCAGTCCGGCCAAGGTGCCGTCGCGCTCCGGGATAAAATTGGGCAGGCCCATGCCTCCGGCCTCTTCCCCGCCGGCAACGATCTTCTCGGAGATCATCAAGTCCGAAATGTATTTAAAGCCCACCGGTGTTTCATAAAGTTTTAGTTTAAGTTTTTTAGCGATATTGTCCATCATGGTTGTCCCGCAAAGGGTTTTGACAATGCCGCCTTCGGCCTTGCGGTTGCGCACCAGATGTAAAACCAAAAGTCCTAAGATCTTCTGGGGAGAAACAAATTCGCCCCCCGGCATGATCGCGGCGATACGGTCGGCATCCCCGTCAAGTACATGGCCAAAATCAAACTTTTCTTTTTTCATGCGGGACATCGTTGGCTTCAGACATTCCGGAATGGGTTCCGGCTTACTGCCGTCAAAATCCGGATTTACATCCTCGCGCATAAGGGTCAGCTTGATGTTTGTGCCTTTAAGTATCTGGCGCATCAGATCACGGCCGCTGCCATGCATGACGTCCGTCAAAACTTTAAATTTGGCCGTTTTCATCTTTTTTAAATTCAAGTACCCGCGGATAAATTTAACATATTCTTTCTTAAAATCATGCACCACGATCAATCCCTGATCGACCGCTTCGGAAAAGACGAGGCTTTTGACCGGAGTTTGGCCCAAATTACCCTCAACGGCATTGGTAATATCTTTGGATGCGGCGCCTCCCTGGGCGGTTTTAATTTTAATACCATTAAATTTAGCCGGGTTATGGGAAGCCGTGATCATAATACCGCAAACATTTCCAAGCCCGACGACTCCGAAACTTAAAGCAGGGGTGGGCAAGGAAGTATCTGAAAGATATGTTTTGATGCCATTGGCCGCGAAGACTTGGGCAAAGCACTGCGCGTATTCAGCGGAAAGAAAACGATTATCATAACCGACCGACGCTGACTTATGGGCAGGCTGGGGATTATTCTTATTGACCCAATCCGCCGCCGCCTGGGCCACGATGCGCACATTCTCAAAAGTAAAGGTGTCTGAAATGACCGCGCGCCAACCGTCGGTGCCGAATTTGATCTGAGTATGGATATCGCTCATATGGACCTTTCTATAATAAAACTATTAAACAGTATACAACCGATAACGCTTAATATAGCGGATAACCGTCTTGGGTGTCAAATACCAGATCGATCTTTTTGTCTTTAAACGCCGGCGGATGTCGCTGGAAGAAATATCAACAGCCGGCATATTGATCTTCAAATAAGGCCAGCGCTTGGGATAATTTTTATCAAAACCCGGACGGTTGAGTATGACCAGGGCGGCCAAACGTAAAATACCCTGAGGGTCCTTCCAGCGGTGAAACTCTCTTAAACTGTCCGCCCCCATCAATAAATAAAATTTGGCCCGAGGGTATTTGGCTTTTAATTCTTTCAATGTATCGATTGTGTAAGATGTGCCTCCCCGGCGCAACTCCCCATCATAGAGTTTAAAGGCCCTATTGCCTTTGATGGCCTCTTTGACCATCACTGAACGTTTAGCCGCCTGAGGCAGATGATGATCAGACTTAAGCGGCGAGCGGTTGACCGGTACAAAGAACACCCCGTTGAGCCGCAACGCTTCCACGGCACTTTGGGCCATGAGCAAGTGACCAAAATGTATGGGATCAAAACTGCCGCCGAGTATGCCGATACGTTTCAAAAGGCCCTCCCCCAAGGCTTTCCGGCCAAAGTCAAATACGCACCTGACCCGTGCCGTAAACTTCATATTTATAACTGGTCAAGCCTTCCAGGGCCATGGGCCCGCGCACATGCAATTTGTCAGTGCTGATACCTACCTCCGCCCCGAAACCGAATTCATACCCGTCGGTAAAACGTGTCGAAGCATTGACATACACGCATGCCGAATCCACGGCATCCAAAAAAGCCTGCGCTTGTTTCTTATCTTTAGTGACAATGGTGTCGGAATGATGGGAGCCATAGGTATTGATATGTTCAATGGCGCCATTAAGACCGTTGACCACCCTGATCGAAAGGATCAAGTCCAAATACTCGGTGCGCCAGTCTAATAACGTCGCTTTTTTAACACCGCGCTTGACAATGGCGCGGGTCGCCGCATCCCCGCGGACCTCACAGCCGGCTTTTTGCAGATCAGCTATTATCGACGGCAAAAATTTCCGGGCCACAGCCCTGTCAACCAGCAAAGTTTCCATGGCATTGCATACCCCGGGCTTTTGTACCTTGGCGTTCATAGAAATGCTCTGCGCCATATTCAAATCCGCTTTAGCGCTGACATAGACATGGCAGACGCCATGATAATGCTTGATGACCGGAATGCGGGAATGATCGGTGACAAAACTAATCAAGCCCACGCCCCCGCGCGGAACGATCACATCAATGTATTGATCGAACTTTAACAATTCATGCACCGCCTGACGGTCAACGGATTCAATTAATTGCAGGGCGTCCAAAGGGACCTTGGTCTTCTTTAGCTCGTCTTTAAGGACCTTAAAGATCGCTTTATTAGAATACACCGCCTCCCGGCCGCCTTTAAGTATGGCGGCATTGCCGGATTTCAAGCACAAAGCAGCGCAGTCAGCCGTAACATTCGGACGCGATTCATAAATAATACCCACCACGCCTAAAGGCACACGGATCTTTTTGATGAGCAAGCCATTGGGCCGGCGAATGGTTTCCAGCAATTGGCCGACGGGGTCTTTGAGTTTAGCGGTCTCGCGCAGGCCATCAGCCATGGCTCTGATGCGCTTGCCATCAAGGGTCAGACGGTCAATGAGCACTTTGGCATATCCGGCTTTCTTGGCGCAAGCTAAGTCCCTGGCATTTTCCTTTAACAAGTACGCCTGCCGGACTTCCAAGGCATGGGCCATTTGCATCAGCGCGCGATCTTTCTCTGCTGTGCTGACTAAAGCCATTTGATAGGAAGCTTTTTTAGCCGCCTTTGCTGTTTTTAAAATGTGAGCGAATAAATTCATGTTCCGAGTCCCCGTCTAATATTTTATCTTTCTTTTCGATAAAATAAGTACCGATCTTTGCTCCTGCAACTAAACGCACCAAAACATCCTTAATGTCCCCGGCAGCGATCACGCAAGGAATGCGTACGTGCGTGGCGATCTTGATAGCGCCGATCTTGGCCCGCATTCCGCCCTGTGCCATATGGGTATTTTTAGTGCCCCCCGCGATCCCTTCAATTTCCGCGGTGATCTCTTTGATCTCTTCGTACACTTTCTTATTGGCGTCATATAAACCTTCCACGTCAGAAAGGATGACCAGCAGATCCGCGTGCAAAAGACCGGCCACCAATGCGGATAATTTATCATTGTCTCCGAATTTAATTTCTTCGGTAGAGGTGGTATCATTTTCATTAATGACCGGAACCACCCCTTTTTTCAAAATAGCTTCAAGGGTATGACGGGCATTTAGAAACCGGACGCGATCATCAAAATCATCCCAGGTTAAAAGCACTTGACCGCATTTAAGTCCAAACTTATCCAGCAGTTCGCTATAAAGCCGCATCAAAGCCGCCTGGCCGATGGCCGCATGTGCCTGCAATTGGGCCAATTCCGTCGAGCGTTTGGTTTCGCCTAACTCGCCCATTCCTAAAGCAATGGCTCCGGAGGAAACCAACACGACCTCAATACCTGCTTTACGCAATTGACTGATCTGCTGGCACAGAGAGGAGAGCTGCGCTGTTTGCGGACGCATTTGGGAATCAGCGATCTGGCTGGAGCCGAGCTTGACGACAATGCGTTTAATGGGTCTTTGAAATGTGCGTGTCATATTTAATTATATCCCCAGCTTTAGTTTTAGATCCTGAAGCTTTTTTAAATGTGAGTTTTCTTCAGCAATGATCTTTTCAAGTACTTTGCTAAACTGTTCTGAATAAGCATTGGCGATCTCGGTGTAAACCTTCACGGCCAACACTTCATTGTTCATGGCAATGGCCAGGGCTTGATGCATATCGATCTCTCGATCAGCGGGAAACGCATTGGCCATGACTCCCTTTAATTTATTAATTCCATTTTTCATCATTTCGGCGATATCAATCGAATACCCATGAACTTCTTTAGCGGCCCTGGCATCTTTGGCAATGCCCGCAAAGGCGCTTTCATGCATCTTTTCATCTTGGGCCAAAGACAAAAATAATTGTTTTATTCTTAGCTCCGACGAATAAGCAGCCAGCCGTTGATAAAATTTAAAACCTTCCTTTTCTATATCAACCGCCATTTCGGCTATTTGATAGGATGCGAAAGTATATTCCATATTAATAGATTCCCGCTTCCGCGGGAATGACAAATTTTGTTGACACAGAGTCTTTATTATAGCAATAATCTGATAGCTGCCAAGAGTTTGTCTAATCCCTGCTGTTCTTTGGCTGATATGGCAATGATGTCTTTAGTCACTTTGCGTTTGAAACGCGCCAGGTTCTTTTTGGCGCCGTCTAAGTCCATTTTATTGGCCACCAGAATACGGTGCTTTTGCAAAAGTTCTTCGCTGTACAGATCCAATTCTTCGCAAATGTGATAATAATCTTCGACGGGATCGCGGCCTTCACTTGCGGCCATATCGATCACATGCACCAGGATCTTGGTGCGCTCGGCGTGTTTGAGGAACAGATGCCCCAGGCCCTTGCCTTCGTGGGCCCCCTCGATCAAACCCGGCAGGTCCGCCATCACAAAATTCTTTTTTTCATCATCCTCATCTTTGACGATCCCCAAGATCGGGGCCTTGGTGGTAAAAGGATACTCGGCGATCTTGGACTTGACCTTGGAAACTGCGCAAATAAGCGTTGATTTGCCCGCGTTAGGGAAACCCACCAGCCCCACGTCGGCGATGATCTTTAATTCCAGGCGTATGGTGCGCACTTCACCCGCATGAGGCGGGAGCACCGTACGGTTATGATTATTGCCCCGGCCGCCTTCGCCGCCCTGGGCTACGATCACGCTGTCACCATGAACGGTCAAATCCCGGATCAATAGATCCGTGTCATAATCCCAAAGGATCGTGCCGACAGGAACGCGCAAAATACAATCCTCGCCCCTCTTGCCGGTCTTATTATTACTGCTGGCATGCCCGCCGCTTTGGGCCACATAATGCTGCCTGAAACGGTAATCTAAGAGCGTATGCAAATTACGGTCTGCCGTAAAAACTATATTTCCGCCGCGCCCGCCGTCACCGCCGTTGGGGATGGGATAACGCGTGTATTTATCGCTGTAATGACTTTCGCAGCCTTTGCCGCCGTTGCCGGCCTGCGCCTGGATACGTGCCTTATCAACAAATGCCATATAATAAAACTCCTTAAATTAAAAATCCCGATACCCCGAAATTACGCCGGGACACCGGGATTTTGAAATTCCAAAATAATTACGCGCTGATCTTTGCAATTTTAAGGATCGTCAGGTCCTGGCGATGGCCGTGTGTGCGCGCTGAATCTTTGCGCTTGCGGTATTTAAATGCGATGACTTTGGGGGCGCGCGTCAAATCGACCACATCGGCCTTAACTTCCACGTCTTTCAAATACGGCTTGCCTAATTTAACGTCTTTACCGTCGGAATAAAGCAAGACTTTATCCAGAATA